>DQCG01000143.1 GCA_003533825.1 Phycisphaerales bacterium | reverse complement strand
GTCGCCCGATATTAAAACGCCGCATATCGACCAAATGGCGAAGGAAGGTATGCGGTTCACCAACTTCTACGCCCAGACCGTTTGCGGCCCCTCGCGCGGTGCGCTGATGACGGGTTGCTACCCGCTGCGGCTCGCCCGGCAGGCCGATCCTGATTCGATCCATCCGGAAATGCATATTGACGAAATCACCATCGCGGAGGTGTTGAAGGCTCAGGGCTATGCGACGGCGGCATTCGGCAAGTGGGATTTAGCCGGGCACAACCCGGCCAGGTACAAACCGGAACTGCTGCCTCCGCATCAGGGTTTTGACTGTTATTTCGGCACGCCCGGCAGCAACGACGCGTCGGTCAACCTGATCCGGAATACGGAAAAGATCGAAACGAATGCGAACATGTCCACCTTGACTAAACGCTACACCGACGAGGCGATCGGCTTTATCGAAAAAAGCAAAGGGAAACCGTTTTTTGTCTATCTCGCGCACACCATGCCGCACACCAAGCTTGCCGTTTCAGAGGAATTCAAGGGCAAGTCGGCGGGCGGCTTGTATGGCGACGTGATCGAGGAGCTCGACTTTAACGTCGGGCGCGTGCTCGACAAGGTCAAGGAACTGGGGCTCGACGACAATACCTACATTATCTACACCAGCGACAACGGTCCGTGGCTTTTGCGCGGTGAGCACGGCGGCCATGCCGAGCCGCTGCGCGGCGCAAAAACCTCCTGCTGGGAAGGCGGCATGCGCGTTCCCTGTATTATGCGCGCACCGGGCAAAATTCCCGCCGGAACGGAGTGCGATGCGGTAACGACGACGATTGATATGATGCCGACCCTCGCTAAACTTGCCGGCTGCGCGGCTCCGTCGGACCGCGTGATTGACGGCATCGATATTTCGGCGTTGATGCACGGTAAGACGGACAGCCTGAAACGCAGCTATTTCTATTATCAGCACGACTGTCTTCGCGCGGTGCGATCCGGTAAGTGGAAGCTGATGCTTCCTCATACGGAACCGGCACAGACCAGCATAGCGACCAAATGGAAAAATCATATTGCCCCGGCCGATGCCATCCGCATTCAAAAGGCGCGGATCTATGATCTGGATGCCGATATCGGCGAAATCACCGATGTTTCGGGCCAGCACTCGGAAAAAGTGGCCGAGCTGATGAAGCTGGCGGAGTGGGCGCAGAGTGACATCGGTGATCACAACCGGTTCGGTGCGCAGCGGCGCATCCTTTCGAGCGAAGCGAAGGTCGCTCCGGCAAAAAAGAAAAAGAACAAGTAAAGCCTGAGGCTTGAAACGTGAAGTGCACGGAAAGAGTGAAAACAAAGCGTAGAACCTGTTTTGTGTTGGCCGGGATGTTGGCGATTTTATCGTTTTTGGTTTCCAGTTTCGGCACGCCCTCGCGTCCCAATGTCATCTTCATCCTCATGGATGATATGGGCTATAGCGATGTGAGCTGCTATGGCGCGCACCGTGCGATACCAGCCTTGTAATGGATGCAGACCAATGCCGCTCCCAAAGAAATCACCTACCGGACACCAGACGGTTTCCTTACCATCGAATTCCATTTTGAGTATCACCGATCGCGTAACTGCGGGGTTTTCATAGCTGCCCAGCTTATCCGATGTCAATAGGTCTATGTTGAAATTGCCAGATAAGATCTCTGCCAGTCAGAAATAATAAGCCAGTTCGATTTGAAGGAAGTCGTCATCTCTCACATTATAAAGGAGATCATCACTGGGTGAATCAAAAAAGCCCCAGGCCTGTAAAAACAGTTTCCAGTTGGACCCGATTCGACGACTTGCTTCAACGCTCAGAGCGCGTGCCGGGCTGTCCAAGTCCTGGATCAGACCAGCCAAAAGTTCCGAACTCTCAGCATCGTTCACAGCGAGGCGCAGGCCGAACATAGCATCGTTTTCATAAACCGTCGTAGCATTGTCACGACGCTCATCATACGCATATTCGCCTATTACACCTAAATCCATACTGGTTTCGGCTATACCCACGAAGGTGTACTCAATCCCCCCGATGGACGCGAAAAAGTCGTTTCTCTGACCCGTTCTGTAGAGGGATTCCAGCTTCCAAAGCCACTGTCCTGCCACGAGCTGAAGATCCAGGCCGGTCTGGTTGATTTGTTCATAATAAGGGATTAAGACCGGCCGACCTTTCATATCCACGCCAGGCAGGAGTGTTGGCTCTCGCCCTGTTCCAACGAAATGATATATCCCGAAATCCCAGTCTCCAACCGTATGACTATACCTCACCGCAAAATCAAGATGATGCTCCTCGTCGTCACTCTCATATGTAGGATGATCTGTGTCTACAACCAGGGCATGTCGCAAACGTCCTTTTCGGCCGGGAAAAGTTCGTTCACGGAAATACGGTAACAGGAATACGTCCCAGACTCCCCAATCACGCGGCACGGAAAGGTGAGCCATGGGCTGACCCAGTTTGTCTTCCCCATCAATGTTCTCTACGAGATCTGTCTGATTTACGATGTCAATTAAGTGTACGAACTCCGTCACTCCCCAAAATACTTTTCCGACACCAAGGCGAAGCTCCCAGTCCTCGGTGGGCCAGAGGTAGTTCAATTCCCGGATATCGAAATGGCTCCGCTGGGAGTCGGCACTGTCTAACCGCCCAAAGGGGACAAACAGGAAGGCCGAACTATCTTCCCATTCGTGATAGTACTCGGGCTGGAAGGCGAACGAACCGCTGTTCTTTTCCTGTTCGTCAAACAGCGTATCATAGAAAAAGTACCTTCCCTCGGCTGCGACGTATCCGGACAGTTCATTGGCGAGACCTTTAACCGGAGTACTGAACAGGCACAGCATAGCAAACAAAGTAGTCCCAACAACTGTTACTCTCATCTGACTCGCCTCAAACTGTTCTGGTTGAAATCGCTGTCTTTTAAGCCGGTGCGGAACTTGTAGTTCGACATTATCAGTCTGGTGCTTTTGCCGCTCTGGTGGTTGACCATATACATCTGGTCGGGCCGCCAGTATTTATCCAAGTATCTTCGATAGTTTGTAGAAGTAAGGGTCTTTAGGAGGGAGTTCTTGCGGTCGAAGTACTCGACCTTCCACATGCGATATTCCTTCTTGTCGAGCCAGGTCACATGTTTCGTGTAGCCTGAGTTCTTCTTGTCCACCGGGTAATACTCTACTACGAAACATTCCCGGCTCTCATATTCTTCGTCACGGACCCATTTGTAGATGTATTTCTCCACCTCCTGACTTGCGATGTCTTCGTAGGAAAATTCGCTGCCCATAAATGATCCGGATTTATTGCGGGAGCTTATGCGTTTGACCCTTTTCAAGGCCGGTAGATAGAGCCACTGGTCGTCATCGCCCACTTTGTGTGTGAAACTCAGAAAGGCAGTTCCTTTAATGTCCCTGGGAGTATCGAATATGGTCAGGCTTTTGTCACCGTCTTCTTTAACCTCCAACGTTCTGATCCTGATTTTTCGTTCGCTTTTCTGGCCGTGTTTGTTCATAAGTATCATCTGCATATTGGCAGTAAAGTCGCCAAAACCGGTGTCGCGCTTGTCGGCCTCTCGGGCTATGGCTAAGCCCTTCTCTTCGGGAGATTGTGCTGTTGTCGCCGACGGAGACAACAATAGAATCAGGGCTAATCCAAACGCAAGCTTCAATCGTTTCACGGTTCTACTTCTCCTTTCCTGGGTCAATCTTGACATTCTTGTCGGTCCATCTTCTCACTTTTATCAATAATGTTGGCAAAAGCAAGAAATCCATCGCTAAAGCCAAAGCTATCGTTATTGCAGACATGAGACCCATGTCGGAACTTATTTTATAGTGGGAGAAAGTAAGAACCAGAAAGCCTGCGACCAGCGCCACCGTCGTCACCCACATGGCTGTACCCACAGTATTGAACGCGTGTCGCACGCCTTCGACAGCGTCCATATTATGCTCTCTCCGGGCGCGAATGTACTTGCTCATGAAGTGCACAGTATCATCAACCACGATACCGATCGTCATCGAGACAACGACCGACAGGCCGAGGCCGACTTGTCCGATGGCTAATCCCCACAGCCCAAAAGCCATCAGAGACGGCGCAAGGTTTGGGACCAGGCTTATTAAGCCGAACCTGAAGCTCCGGAACGCGAACATCAAAATAGCCGAAATCAACATGAGTGCCAGAAACGATGCGGATAACATGCTTCTAATATTACGTGAGGTTATGTGCGCCCACATCATCGACAGGCCGGTACCGTGTGCCAACATATGTTCCGGTGCGTTGGCTTTGAGCCACTGCCGTGCGCCATCATCCATTGCGCGCACCTCGTTGGCGCTCAAGCTCTTGAAACTGACCGTCAGTCGTGTCGCGGATCGATCCACGGTAATCTGGTTATTCAGATCCAGCCCGAACGGCAGCATCATCTCATATAGCAGCAGATACTGCGCCGCCAGCTCACGCTGCCCAGGTACTCGGTAGTAAGCCGGATCGTCACTGTGCATATTCTTGTTCAGTCGCTTCAATGTATCGGTGATTGAATTCACATGCACTACTTTAGGCTGTTGTCTGTACCAGTTCGCAAACTTCTCGACCGTTGCCAGATACCCAGGGTTATTAATTCCGCCCGGCTCCCCGGAGTCCAACGAATATTCCATGATGTCCCATCCCGCAAGGTTGTCTATCATGAAATCGGTCGCCCTGCGAAATTCAAAGCTGTCGTCAAAGTACTTTAGGAAATTGTCGTTCAGCTCGATATGCAGGATCCCGCCGGTCAGGACCACAGTTACGACCAAAATGCCCCAAAACACGGCCTTACGTCGGAGGATGACAAAACTTGCCAGTTTTTCACAATGCCTGTCATCCCCCTTGTCCGGCATCGATCTAATCCTTATAGGAAGCACTGCCAGAATTGACGGAAGGAACAAAACAGAGTAAGCAAACGCCGCTATGACGCCCATCGCGACGATGTTGCCCAGGTCTCGGAAAGGCGGCGCATCAGAGAAATTCATGCTCAGAAAGCCGACCGCCGTTGTGATGCTGGTAAGGAATACTGCCTGCAGGTTGATCCGGAGGGCCTCCGCAATCGCTTCGCGCCTTGGTTTGCCTTGGCGCATAATATGGAACATCGTCGCAAGTATGTGAATGCTGTCCGCAACGGCAAGTGTCAGAACCAATACCGGGGCACCGATAGAAGCCGCATTCAACGATATGTCGAGCCAGCCTGCCAGGCCCAAACCCGTGAACATCGATGTCAGTATAATTATAAGTACGCTAAAAGTACCCAGAAAACTGCGCAGCGACAGACCCACCAGGACAACCAGTGTCAGAAACATCAGTGGAATCAGGGTAGACATATCTCGCTCGCTGGCCTCGCCAAAGGTATTGTCTATCATGACCCCGCCGGTCAGATATACGTCAATACCGGGATACTTCTTGCATATCCTGTTCACAAGTTTACGTGCGAATGCTGCTGTCTCCGGTACTTCTTTCAGAGACTTTCCCGGCAGTAGGACTGTTACACTCACCCCTGTCACGTGCCCCGATGGTGAGATCAGGCGGTTCACTAGCAGAGGCTCGGAAATCGCGGTCCCTTTTATTCGTTCCAGCTCACGATCTGACAATTCAGCGACATCGCCCACAAGGTCCTCGACGATAAGATCGTCTTGCTCCGAACGTGTGTGCTGAAAGTTGGTGACCGAATCCACCCTGCTTGAGTACGGCATCTGCCACGATGCCTCCGTCAATTCCCCGACCGCCTTCAGGGTCTCACGAGTAAAGACATTGCCGTCTTTTGGGGCGACGACGAAAAAGATACTATTGTCTTTGGAAAATGTGTTTTCCAATGCTTCCAGCGCCTGTAGTTGCGGATTGTCTTCACAAAAAAAGACTCGCGTGTCGTTGGTAACTGTTAAAAATCGCATCCCAATTGAGCTGATGAGAACAACAACAACTGTGGCTACTATTATCCACCACCTGTGCTCAACGACCCACCTTCCAAAAACAGTCTCAAACCGGGTCATGTTATATGTACTTTCATGAAGATTTCCCCTTTTTATTTGATAGTGATAATGCAAAAAATAAAGTCATTCTATTCACTGCCCCCTGGATAAATCTGTCATACTTATTCCGCTATTACCATTTACACTACACAGAAACACTCCTGAACACTTATAATCTCATAATATCAAAATCTCATTGAGATTGTAATGATTTTCTGGCCGTCCCAGCGAGTTGCGTACTTGGTGTCATTGAACAACCTAATCAAACTCTACGAAGCCTGGAACAAACCAGAACAAGCCGAAAAGTGGCGACCAAAACTGCCGAAAACAGAAGCTGTGACAGAGTGACATTATACCTACAAAATGGCCCAATTTAAACTTGCAAAATCCGTACAACTCGACTACAACTCAAAAGGCTCTTATCTACCTATTTCCAAAAATTCCCGATCCCATAAGCTCTTGTATATAAGGGCGTTAGGAGTCAGTCGAAAATTTGCCATCGTATTCAATGGCCTCTGACAAAAAAAAGCCGACAACTTTTCCAAGCTGCCAGCTCCTTGAACAATATTGGGCGTTCATTTTTTTCTATAGATCTATCTATGAAGGCGAATATCATCGAAGAACATCTTACCTGAACCACCAGATTGTGGATTGTTTCTATCCCCGAATCCGAGGCCAATGGTATGGACATCGGTCATATCAACACCCTGATCTGAAAATTCCTGAAGATCTATATCCCAATGAGTCCAGGTTTCTATCTGTGCTACTTTTGGATTATCATGTGTAACTAAAGCATTGCCATTGAGAACAACATACATGGGCTCAGCACTATTAGATGCAGCACCGTAGAACCAAATCGTTAGCACTCCTACACCTTCAACAGTCCAATTTCGCAAATCACTTAACGTCATCTCCACCTCTGAATACTTGAGTTTACTCTGCTTGTTGTTGTCATAAGCAAATGGCATCGACTGGTTGCCACCGTGGACGATAGTTTCCTCAGTGTAAGACTGAGTCATTTCATCACCCACCGCTAAGCCTGTCCCATTACCAGAGTAGGCCGGTTCATTATCGTGTGCAGCATAACCAAGACCATCTTTCCATGACCACCATATCTCATTGTTACCAATGTCGTAATCCTCAAAATCATCCACTACAAGGAAATCTGCTGCCGTGAAATTCCAGACTTCGCCTTTATGCATTCCACCGCCTCGTCCGCCAGTCAGCTCATTTACCCGCCAGATAATATGTCTTGCCTAATTCAAGTAGCTCAGGCGTATAGGTCATCGCTATCTGTTTGAGACCTTCAGTAGCATTGTTAACATCTTCAAAATTATCGCCGAAGTAAACGGTGTGCAATGCAGCACTAAAACCTGCCGACCAGCCCAGCTCCACATTCAGATCGACAAAATCGGCACCATCAGCGGGGACTGGGTTGTAAGCTATACTTGGCTGAATCGTGAAGCTCCAGATAGGGCCCTTCCACGGACTGTTTGGTTCTGCATCATTGACCTCATCGACTCGCCAATAGTATGTCGTTCCTCGAACAAGACCGTCCGGGTAAGGGGATTCAGGAAAGCCCGTACTGAGAAACGTTGAGGTTTTGTTGCCGCGGAACGTATCGTCGAGGCCGTCATTCACATCGTCAAAATCGTCGCCGAGGTACACATCATGTGAGACTGCAAAATCTCCCGCCCGCCATTCAAGGTTCACCCACGTATCGGCATGTAGAGCGCCGTCAAACGGCCTGGGGCCATAGTCGCAAGCTCGAGAAATGAGGCCTGGCAGGTTCAGTAAGTAGGCCGAGCCGGAATCACAGGCGACGTCTCCTGGACAAGCGTCGTCATCCCAATACGCCCCCACGATGGCCAGATCGCCGCTGATAGAAACCGACACACCAAACCTGTCGCCGGCTGCGCCGTCCGAGGCGAGAAGCTTTTGCTGCTGAACCCAGCTCATCCCATCCCATTTGAATATATATGCCGAGCCGGACTTGCTTCCATTGTCATCATCGCCGTGCGCCCCCACGATTGCCAAATCGCCGCTGATAGAAACAGACTGTCCAAACCAGTCTCCGGCTGCGCCGTCCGAGGCGAGAAGCTTTTGCTGCTGACTCCAGCCGGCTCCATCCCACTTGAATATATATGCCTTGCCATCATCTAATGGCTGAGATGCCCCCCACGATTGATGTGCCCCCACGATTGCATAATCGCGGCTGATAGAAACGGATACGCCAAAGTAGTCTTCGGCTGCGCCGTCCGAGGCGACCAGCTTGGCCAGTTGGACCCAGTCGGCTTGGGCGGGAGCGGCGGCGGCCGAGACAACCGCGATGAACATAAAACCAGCTAATGTTCTAAAAGACAGTTTTCGCCGTAGGGCATCTCTTAGTGGACTACTCATAATAATCCTCCTTCAAAAACGTTAATGCGACTATGTTCTACGGTCTTCGAGACAGTCACAGGTTAGGTGGCTGACCTTAGTTTTCCTCAAATGGACCTGTTCCCTTTCTGACTTTCTGAACCTTACTACGGACACGCCGAGATGCGTTCCACCAGGATCGTGGTGATAGAGCTACCACTAAAAATTCCCTCGCCCGAACAGGCATTTTTCCTTCCGCCGGTGTCGGCCTTCAACTCCCAAGTGTCGAGTCCGATTGTGGCGACATTATTGCCCTCGTCAATTTCCGGTGGAGTCCATGTCCCGGCTATAACAGTCCCGGTATAGTCGAGCCGATAGCCGATCTCCTTTCCTCCCTTGTCCAATCCCGGAAAGAAAAGGGTGCCATTGACCTTAGTGGGATCTTGTTTATCACGGAAGAGCCCGTGCATGCCGTCGTCCTTAGCACCCCCAGGAAAGCATGTGTCGAAATCAAGGACACCGCCGATGACCCCGGAAAGGTCGAGGGGGGCGACGATGTTAAAGAGCAAATGGGCGACACTATCCTCAGGATTTATGATGCTCATCGTTCGACATCCACTGGCTGCCACGGTGCCAATGTCATCCTGAAAGGTTACCCGGTAAGTCCTCGTCTCTTTGCCTCCTCCGCCCCCCGGCTTCTTGGCCAGTGCAGTTTCGGGCATTGCCAGGATAGTCCAGAGGGCGACCAGGATGAAAAAACTCGTTACAACCATCACACAAAGTCCAACTTTCTTGTTTCTGTTCTTCCACAACATAATTAGTACCTCCATATTGTGTTTGTTTCTGGTTTGCGATATAATTAGAAAAGGTTCGGCTCGGGCTCGCAAACCATTAGCCCGTGCCTGCCCGGGGCCGGTAAGTTGTGTGCTTGGCGGCTACACTTACCGGCCTATTTTCTTGATTTGCTAAATTTTACCTTAAAACACCTTCTTTCTACCCGTGATCAAAGCTCCGGCAAACTCAATACCGGCGAGCCGCCAAGCTCTTCCAGGCGTCGCCGGCGCTGCTGCCACGTGGGAGCGTCCAGTATGTTGATCCCCCCGGTCGGATCCAGCTCCATACCCGTGACTATCTGCACCCAGCAGACAATCCGCTCGCAGTTGCCCTCCAGCGGGCTGGGCGACGCTCGCCAAACCTGGGCTGTCTCGTAACCATCAGCCACCAGGATTTGAGAGCCATCCGGACTAAAAGACGCCCGAGGCCACCAACCATCGTGCTCCAGGGGCGGACCAATCGGTTTGAGAGTAGCCGTGTCCCAGAGACGGGCCGTCTTCTCAATAGAACATGCCAGAAGTTGTGAACCGTCCGGGCTGAAGGCCACGGCGCAAATGGTGTTTCGTTGCCGCATCGGTGCGCCGATGGGCTCGCCCGTAATCGCATCCCAGAGCAGGGCCATGCGCGTATTGTCGCCGCTTACGATCCACGAGCCGTCCGGACTGAAAGCCAGAGCAGAGATTATACCTCCGTGCACGATGGGCTGGTATGCCAGCTTGCCTGTTGCTGCTTCCCAAACCCTGATAATGCTGCCGTATCCGGCCGTCGCAAATCGCGAGCCGTCAGGACTAATCGCCACCCGCAGTGTGCTCTGGTGCTTCACCGGCGGACCGATAGGTTCGACCCGGTCTGCATCGAACACCTGGTGGATCCCCTTGTCGATTGTTAGCACCACCCGAAGTGCCTTAGGGCAAAAAGCCAAGGCCCGTACTGACCGCTCGCCTTCGCCTTCATACTGAAAGGCCTTCCCGAGTGACTTGCCTGTGTCCGCGTCCCAAAGCCGGACCGTGCCGTCGGTGCCTCCCGTCATCAGCCGCGAGCTATCAGGGCTAAACACCGTGACGGGATACCACTCGCCGTGCTGTGTTGGCTCGCCGACTGGTTCCAGCGTAACCGCGTCCCACAAGCGCACCGAGCCGTTCCTGCCCCCGGTGGCGATCCGTGTGCCGTTGGGGCTGATAACCAGGAACCGAACTTCGCTGCCGTGGCGCAGCGGCCTGCCAATCGGTTGGCCGGTGGTGCTGTCGCAGATCCGGACAGTTCCGTCCAGACAAGCCGCCAGAATCCGCGATCCGTCCGGACTGAAGGTCACCAACTTTATCTCGTCCGGGTATTGTACTACGGTCCGAAGCGAATGAAGCTGGCTGTGCCAGGCGGCCAGGCTCACCCGGACCGCCCGGCCAAGATCGCTTGACTCGTCCGGTGCGATTTTCAGACTATCGGCCAACCAGAGCATCCCACGGCCGACCTCTCCCTGCTCACACAATGCCTGAGCCCTGTCCACATAGCTTCCAGCCAGCAAAGTGGATGTCTCCTGTCTGGCCTTTTCCGTTTCGGCTGCGTACATGGCAGAGAGGACGGCCACCATAATCAATGCCGCTGCTATGAGTAAACCGGTTATTACACTAACGCGATTGCGCCGGACAAACTTACGCAGACGGTAAACTGCACCAGGTGGACCAGCTATAACGGGCTCATCGTTAAGATGCTTCTCGATATCCATTGCCAGTTCACTGGCTGTTTCATATCGGCGGGCACGGTTTTTCTCCAGCGACTTCATCACAATCCAGTCCAAATCACCCCGAATCGTCTTTCGCAGAAGTTCGGGCGTGGAGTTGCGGTCCCTCGCTACATCTGTTAACGTTTCGCCAAGAGAACTGAGCTTCGTAGACGGTTTAGTGGGTTCATCCTCGCGGATAATCCGCTGCATCTCTATGTAGCCTGCCTTGCGAAGCTCCTCTTCACTAAACGGTGTCGTTCCGGTCAACAACTCGTAGAGAAGAACGCCGAGTGAGTAGATATCCGTTCGCGTATCGACATCCAGCTCGCTTAGCTCCGCCTGCTCCGGGCTCATATAGGTGGGCGTACCGATGATGTGAGCATAGCGGGTGAAGAGCGTCTTTTCCGTCAGCCGCTGGTTCGTGGCCTTGGCGATCCCGAAATCGATGACTTTGGGAACTGGCGTACCTTCACGCTGAGTGACCATCACATTGGAGGGTTTTAAATCGCGATGGATAATACCCTTCTGATGGGCATGCTGGACGGCATTGCAGACCTGAATGAACAGGGCCAGTCTCTGTTTCATACTGAGATTGTTTTTGTTGCAGTATTCGGTAATTGAAGTGCCCTTGACTAATTCCATCACGAAGTAGGGCCGGCCAGTATCAGTAGCCCCGGCATCAAGGACCTTGGCTATATTAGGATGATCCATCATGGCAAGAGCCTGGCGTTCGGCCTCGAATCGGGCAATTACTGACCTGGTATCCATACCCAATTTGATGATTTTCAATGCGACTTTACGGCGAATAGGTTCGGTCTGCTCAGCCATATAAACCACAGCCATACCACCCTCACCGATTTTTTCCAGCAGCTTGTATCGACTAATCTTTGTGCCGGGGCCCTCGGATAAGGGAGATTCGCCCATGGTGATGTCCGAACCGATAGGCGATGCTTCAAGAAAATCACCAGCTGATTCATTGGCGGAGAGTAATACTTCAACTTGCTCCCGTAATTCCAAATCTTCACGACAGATCCCATCAAGAAATGTGGTACGCTCTGGTCCAGACTTTCTCTGCAGAGCAGCCGAAAACACTTCCTCAATTTTGTTGGGTTCTGTGATCATGGTTCTTCCTTTCAGAGTACTGACTTTACTCTATAATACAGTGCGACGCCAAAAGTAGAAATGACTCACAAAAAATGAAAAAAAGTAGCTTTTAATTATAATTTTTTTTCGTAGCCACTTTTGCTAATCTCATTGAATAACCAAGCCCGGGCATATGCCCAATAGCGGTCCGCAGTGGCTTTGGCGATATTCAACACTTCGGCTGCCTGTTCAGCCGTCAGACCGGCAAAGTAACGCAACTTGACAAGATTGGCTTTTAACGGCTCTTGCACTGATAACTTAGAAAGGGCTTCATCAAGAGCCAAGAGTTCCTCAGAAGGTTGTTCCGCTATGCATTCAAATTGTTCCATCTCGACCCTATGATGTTCGCCACCATGTTTAATGCGTTGCTTCATTCGTGCTCTCTCAACTAATATACGTCGCATAGCCTCAGCCGCAGCACCAAAGAAATGCCCCCGACTTTTCCATCCCTCAGTATCTTCACCAACTAGTCGCAAGTAGGCTTCATGAACTAACGCAGTAGCTTGAAGTGTCTGACCAGGGCGTTCTTGTGACATCTTCTGGGCAGCAAGGACTCTCAATTCCTCATAGACTAACGGGAGTAATTCATCTGCAGCCTTGGCGTCACCTTCCTCAATAGCATTTAAAATGCGTGTGACATCAGTCATTATTCTTCTCGAATCTGGACGTCAATCTGTTTTCACACTATTATATCCGGAATTAAGAGATGACTCAAATGTTACTCTAATCGAACTCCACAAAACTGGAACATGTCAAAAAAGCTGAAGAGTGATGAGGAAAACTGCTACAAAGCAAAAAAAATGAGCTGTAAGCACAGAAGTGCTCACAGCTCCGATTGAGAATTATACAATACACCTACCGACAACTTGACAGCCATTGGGTAATATGTACTATCAGATCCTGGATGTCAATTACACCATCCCCGTTGGTATCCTCACATAAAGGACAATCCTCATCGCTTGTTATCTCGGGGATGAAGAAATAATCTTCAGTTTCGCCGATCTGATACTTCGTCTGTGGCCCGGAACCGGCATTACCCCGGGTACCGGGATTGCTACCACCTGTCCATGGTTGTTCCGAAAGAGTAATTCTCATCCAAATCTGCTCATGTGAGCCCTCAGGATGAGCAGACAGAAACGCCGGTGTAGTTATTGTCGTTTGGCCCTTGGGCAGATTGAACAGATACTGATTCTGTATCGCCCATTCCATCGCTGGGCCTGTTGGACAATCTACCTTGTCATCCCAGTCGCCGTCGCGGTTGAAGTCTAGCCAGATGTTTACCCAGAGCACTACATTTGGATCGACAACAGTTACTTCATAATCGATCGTGGCCCAACCGCAGTCGGGTAAAACCAGTGGAATTACTACGCTGTCATCGCCTTCATCATGGTCGGACGAGTTAGCTTCCGGATCGATGTTGTTCACTCCGTCCTCGTCGGGATCAATATCGGCTTCAGCCTCAGCGGTAATTCCCTAGCCAAGATACGCTACCAACTGTTCGTTCAAATGGAGCGGCCCGAAAGGTCCGACGCCACTGCCATCATCGAAAACTGTGGGATAACGAGCGCCGACCCAGGGCTGAGCGTACGCACGCATACCCCTGCCAGCATTGTTAGTTCTGTCAGGGGCATCACCAAGATCAGGTTTTTCCTGCACAATCACGCCTTCGCATTTGATGTTCAAGATACCCTGGCCGGTCTCGTTGGCATAACCACCGATCTCTATCAAGTACTGATTTCCTGCGATTGCAGCAAAGGTGATTTCCGACTGATAAGTATTGGCAACATCATCATTGCACTCGATCAGATCGTCAAGAGTTGGATAACATTCGCATCCTTCATAGACGGCCAGCATCGTATCGTAGGTGCTTCCCAAAAGACTTACTTTGACATCGCCGGCGCATGAAGCGGTATAACAGAACCAGATATTTGGGCTTGTCATGCAAAGACCCGGGCCATCAAAAGAAGCATTGGTTGTTTCGAAAGGCAAATCCACTACATCTCCGATCGACTTGGCTTTCACACAATCGTCCTTGGCCATCGGTGGTTCTTCATCTCCTTCACATAGAACAGTGATCACACCACTACCCACTTCGACACCATAACCTCCGACCTCAATCAGATACTGCTCACCTGCAATTGCAGCGAATGTTACTTGAGACTGATAAGTGCCGTCAAAGTCGTCGTTGCACACAATGATATCTTCCTGTGTCGGGAAACACTCACAGCCTTTGTAGACAGCCAGCATCGTATCATAACTGCTGCCTGCCAGGCTAACAATAACATCCCCTGTACACGGGGCAGTATAGCAAAACCAGATGTTTGGACTGACCATACACAAACCACGACCACCGAACCTTGCGCCTGTCGTAGTGAACGGAAGGTTTGTTGCATCGCCGATTTTAGTCGCTTCAGTGCACAGATCGTTGGGTGGATAAGTGACTGCCTGAACCTCGATGTCTTGGGCAGCAATTGCCATATCAAGTATCAATAGCAATATACACGCATGAATTAATTTTAATTTTAGCCGTTTCATGATTTGATCCTTCAAAAAAAGTCTGTTAATTCTATTTTATCCTATGGCACAGATTTCACTTTTGATCACCCATGGACCACAGAACTGTTGGAGCACCCCATAATTTGCATATGCTTCTGTTTTTAAAGTGCCACTTTGAGCTATACGCGCAACGGCTTTTCTTTTTAGTAAAGGTTCTGTTCTTAACCAGATCCTACATCATCAAAAGGTAAATGATCACAACAACAACTAGAACTGGACACCGCTTCACATTGCAACTTTCGATAGCTTCAACATGTCTGAGTTCAAAAACAGCAAAAGGGTTGCAAACCGGAACAAGCTGTGAAGTGACAAGCAAAACTGACCCAAACAGAAACTAAGACAGAGTGACATTTCAACACTAAAATAGCCCCATTTTAGCTCGCAAAACTCCTACAACCCAGCTACAACCCAAAAATCCCTTATCTACCTTTTTTCAAAAAATCTCAACTCCATAAGCTGTTATTTATAAAGAAGTTAGGCCATACCAAAAAAATCGGCAACGTTTTCAATGTCCATCGTCAATTAGTAAGTGACATTGGCTGTTGCGTCGTGACAAGAATGCCTCAAAGATAATTTTAATAACAATGGAGAATTTACTAGTTGACTTAGAGCTTTTCACATGTGGACGGCGTCAAAGAAAAGAAAGCTGACGACTTTTTAAAGCTGTCAGCTTTCTAATAATATTGGGCGGTTTGTTTATTCTAAAAAGTGATTCTCTGCCTAAAAATATGCAACTTACTCAACAGACTCCGTCGGGAGTAGAATTCGATCGCATCGGTCATCGCGATAGAATTAGAAGAAGGATAATTCCAGTTCTATGGGAAGGATCAAGCCTCTTGGTCCCTATCCTTGACCGTTGCTTGTGGTTTTGGTATGATTAATTTTTAACTTAAATGGACAACGGGAGAAATATTATGAAACGGCTTATTCTACTTGCATTAATCATCAGCATTATCATTCCGATAACTCTGGCACAAGAAAAAGATGCTGACGCTATTGCGCAGGCCTCAAGATCAGCCGAAATTGCCGGCCATTCGTTAAGCAAGGTTCATCGTTGGCTGCATGAGATCGCATTGCCAAAAATTGACAAGAATACGGGTTTGTACATTGCTGATGGTGAATGGAATTATCGAAATACAGCGGCCGATTGTTATCCCTTCCTGGCATGGGCGGCATGGGCGACTGATAAAGGAGCATTAAACGGGGCGGTGCGCAGCATACTGCATGCAGAACGCTCTTTATGCAATGTAAAAGGTCGCATACCTGCACCGTATAATTACAAAAGACAAGAAATCATCAAAATGAAAAACGAAGAGTTGGTGTTTGAGGCATCGGAATATGTAAAAGACTGTCTCATTGCAATTATTGAAGTCACTGGCCGCGATGAATGGTTTGATCGCATGCGCGCGATTGAAGACGACCTCTGGAAATACGCGGATATTGAAACATCTTTCGGTATGATCCCCTCCACTAATATCGAAGTTAATGGTGAACAGCTTCAAGCGCTATCGCGGTTATATACCATGACAGGTGATGAAAAATATCTCACATGGGCTATGCGGCTTGCTGATTATTATTTTGCAGACGAAAACTTTGTTCCAACCCGCCTTCGTGATCACGGTTGTGAAATAATAGGAGGCCTCGGATTATTGCAAGCTGTGCTCACCGCAGACCATCCAGAAAAAGCAGCTGAATATGGGGATCATCTGAAAAAAATGTATGACACCATTCTCGAAAAAGGCACCCTTGATGTAGGCATGATGTATAACCATCTCACGAAACGGGACGGTTGGAATGGTGGTATAAGCGATGGATGGGGATACAATTATGTGGGGTATCTCTGCTACGACATGGCGATGGGCACCGACACATACACATCACACATGGAAGCGACCCTCGCCAACATGATGGACCCGAAATACAAAGACTATCCCTGGGAAGGGGGATCCATTGATGGGTATGCGGACTCTGTTGAAGGTGCGATCTACATGCTCAACCGTCTTCCCGTCAAAGAAGGGTTTGAATGGGTCAACCGCGAAACTAAGAACAACATAGTAGACCATCCTAACCCGGTCGAGCCGGAA
>DQCG01000142.1:14314-28309 GCA_003533825.1 Phycisphaerales bacterium | reverse complement strand
ATTTGTGCTGAACCTTCGACTAGAATGGCTCGGGCGGCAACTTCTAAAGGAGCATTGCCGGTATCATTCGACAGTTCAATGGCAAGCTGTGGTGGATTACCTTTTGGTCGATCCGGGATTCTTGGTCCGTTGTGAAGATCCTTTTTACCATCAACCTCCACTGTGACTTTCCCATCTTCCCTGATACGGACCAGCTCCCGGTATCCGGAAAAATCATGTCCTTCGATATCCCAAAAAAGGTCGTATGCAACACCCATCCGGATACATCGCTCAATTTCCCTAAAGAAGTTACCCATTACCGTACGGTACTTGACACCTTCGGAATTCCTACGTTCCAGGTTGAGTTCGCCGAGTCCCCATAAATTTCCTTTACCCATATAAACATGGCCGAGGTTGTAACCGACAGGTAAGATAATAGCAACTTCTGCAGCATATTTGAGTTTTTCCATGTCTCTATAAGGATGGCTTTCAACATGTGCTCGAAGATTTTTCGCCAAAGCCAAACACTCATTAAAAGGAACACAGGCAAGTCGGTGCGTATCCCAAAAAAAGAACCTACTAGCACCAAGATCATAGGCGTGTGTTAAAAACCAATAGCTATCCGCACGGTCAACTTGACCATAAATACTTGTTCCCCATTCCTTGTTTGTGAGTCTTGCTGCACCTCGCAGAAATCCGTAAATAATTCCGACCAGGTTATTGGGATTCTCAACAGGGATCTGGCAGAGGTAAGCCATGTTCATTTCCGGAAGGGTTCTAAGTGTTCCTATTCGCCCCGGTGGTTCGAAAACCATCGCAGAGGGGGGCGTACTATTTCCTTCGCTGAGCTGATAAAGAGCCGAACTTATCATGGTTTCCCATGTATAAAGGTTTTGCTGAAGAAATTCCATGTTGCCAATATCTACATCAGGCCGAGCCGCCAGACCACGAAGTAAAGCTGTCGGATTTCTTTGATACTTTGCTTTGTAGAAATATTTCATAAATTCATCAAAGACAATCTGAGGAGTGATAGATTCTCGAAATTCTGGCTCCTTCCTTAAACGGGGTCGAATAACGTGATCTCTCGTACACACTGCCGGTTCATCCAGAAAAAGGGCTGGGCCAAGATAATTGCTGCGATAGAGGCATTCCGGGTAATTGACCTGATCGCCCCCAATACCCCAATAGAACACATCACGGCGGTCGATCCAACCAGCTTGTTCTTTGTCAACCCGCAGGCAATTCATTCCCGCATCAATCATTTCATTATAATCATTTTGTGTTAGTCGAATCAGCTCATAGTCGGAATCGTCATAACGCCGGTTCTCATCTTTCTGCTTTGTATTGTGAGGAACACCAATGAGCACATCCGACAGAAGTTTGAGAATTTTGGTGTCAACTGGTTGAGTCATTATTTTTGAGTCTTCGAGTCTTTCGAGCAGATAAGTATTGCCCAGGTATATTATTTTTTTAGTGAATATATTGTTGGAAGAAACACCATCTGCAGTACGTGGAAAAAGATGCTTCCAGGCACCAAGCGAGGGGAGAACAGCTTCCGCTGAGAATTCGCTAAGGAATTCCAAAGGCTTATTGTTTCCTTCCTGTAATATGTACCGTGCTGTCGTCTCACGAGCTGCGGATAATATAGTGGGAGGATATCTATCAGTTAGAAGCCAAACGTTAAACTGTTCCTCATTTGATTTAGTTACCTGCAAGTGAAGCCATTGGAAGTTAATATTATTATTCTCTTCTAAAGGGCCAAGAGCCAGCGTGAAGGTTCGAACAACAGAACCTGGGATTGAATCTTCAGACTCATGGCGGTATGTTGCTATGAGTCCTGGCTTGCCGATAGGTTCTTGGCCACTTGTAGGAAAGTAAGCTTTAAGAAAATCTTCGCTTTTTGGTTCTTCTACTCCAGCTAAGTAGAGCAATACTGAGAACATTAGGATAATCTTAGGGTTCATCGATTAACTCCAGTTCTCAAAAAAACTATTTTTAAATATTGGATACTATAAAATCGAATATGGGTGAATTATTCATAAACATAGTATTTGATTATAGAACATGTTTGTCTTTATTACAGGAGAATGTTTTAGGCAAGCATTTAAGATATAACATCGATATCTGAAACCTTATTGATGAGGACTACTGGTTTTTTAGGAAATATTCAAAAAAAGCATAAATCTGGTTATTCGATCCAGGTGTCGGACTATGGCTTTTTCGATTTGTCATAGCTACACGGTTGTCATAACAGAGAAGCGTATTGATTCCGATCGTATGATTAAGGGCTTTCCAGCGTTTGGGTGGATCTTCGGCGCCGCCTGAGACTAAAAACGGCCTCGGTGCCATAAGGGCATGCAATTCATGTAAGTTATGGCCTCCTTGAATGAGTTTTTTGTAAGCTCCTGTTCGAGGATTTGAAGTACCTGGAATACCTTTCTGACGTTGATGATCTGGTTCATAACCGAGATACCAAGGCTCCCAGTAATTAATATTAGCTCGGTTTTCATCGAATACGATCCCGGGATCAGACCAGACGGCACAGGCAAATTTGTCATAAAGACAGGACGCAAACATTGCCCATTTGCCCCCATATGAGTGACCAATGATACCGATTCGTTTAGCATCAACATTAGTTAAATTAGCTAGAGCACTATGACAGTTAGCTGCGACATATGCCAGTGCAGAAAGCGGTTGAAGTGGAGGTTCTTCTTCACTCTGCTTACAGAGCGGCTTATAAGGAGGCTTCAGATTGCAGAATTCCGGTGTCCCGATCGAGAGAGCAACAAATCCCCGTTTGGCTAACTGATACCCAAAATCGCGCAATTCCTTACCCAAACCTGCTCCAGTTTCGGCATCATAATACACAACAAGTACACCTGGAAATGGGGCATCACCATCAGGAATTAGTAGATAACCAACCACCGTTTGGTTATCCGGAGCGATTTCAATAGATATACTATGTTGAGTAACGTTGTCCCGATGTGTTTGTTCATAATACTTGATTTTAGGCTTTTCAATAAGATCAGGCCAGGCGCCCATTGTATTGTTCCATGCAGCGAGTATTTCTCTTCTTCTCCTTTGCCAGTCTGAAGCTGTTTTTGCCGACGTGCCATTCTGAAAGGTGAGTAGGGATTTGTACGTACCGAAGTCGTTCATAAGTTCCTGTGGAGGTGTGAAAGATGATTCAATTACCTTGGGTATCTCACTCAAAAGTGACTCAGCTTTATCAGTTGGCAAGTGAGCATATTTGTTTGTAGCGAGCACTGGTTCTATCGCGGCCAAAACACAGACAAAAACCATTAGGGCAAAGATGAAGATTTTCGTAGACATTATCGCTTCGTATTGTCAACAATAGCAAACATATTGCCTATAAATGAAATCAAAATATCACAATTGATTATTAATTCGTCTGAGACAATTTCCCTTATTGTATGTCCTGCTGTAGACGAGTCAAGATCGGTCATATCGGCGGTAAATACAATTTCTATTCGACCTTTAGAGAAGCATCTGAAGTTCCTTTTAGATTGCAGTAATAGGTTCGTAAGCGGAAGCTGTAGAAGAGTGACATAATACCATCAAAATGGCCCAATTTTCACTCGCAAAATCCATACAACCATGCTACAACCCGAAACCCGCTTATCTACCTTTTTTCAAAAAATCTAAATCCCATAACCTCTTGTTTGTAAAATAGTTAGGCTGTAGTCAAGAAATCGCCAACGTATTCAATGAACGTCGCTAATTAACGAGTGACATTGGTTGGAACATCGTAACGTGGATACCTCAAAGATAATTTTCATAACAATGGAGAATTTACTATTTGACTTTGAGCTTTTCATAGGTGGACTTTGCTGTATAAATTGGTGACAACTTTCTCGAGCTGCAAGTCATATAAATATTTTTTGTTATCATATTTGTTGTACATCTTATTGGTTATCTTGAAGTTAATCAGAAAAGTAGATACCTTTCACATGCTCTCCGGTTCTTATGTGTTTGGATTTTCCGGTCAGTTTCTCGCCAAGGATTGAGACATTCTCAAATGACACATTCTGAATATTATGCTCAGTGTCAGCCCCTTCGATCTGCACAAGGTACTCGCCAGTCTTACCCTCAAGTGTTACGTTGCGGAATCGCACGTTGCGTATAAAGCCCGGGATTTTCTTTCTCATATACCGGTTAACCACGGGTCGAAGGCGGACAAATTCCCTCTGGCCTTCACCGTAAATCCGTATGTCTTCTATAATGATATTTTCCAGACGCATATCTTCGCCGGGTTCGAGGAGAAACGGCGTCATGTTAAAGTGGATTATATCGAGGCTCCTCAACGTTACCTGACGCATAAATTCGGCTCTGCTCTCGTGCCCGAGTAGAAAGATACGAGCACGGTCACACCAGAGGATACAATTTTCCACTGTGATTCGCTCTACATTGTTATTCGTTCCGCGGTAATCGAGCCCCTTGAGTGCGACACAATCGTCGTCACTGCGAATGAAGCAATCAGTTATCAACACATCCTGCGAATTGCATGGATTTATACCGTCATCATTCTGGACGCGTGAATTGCATAGTTTTACGTTTCGGATCGTCACGTTCCGGCTGTCATTGGGCACAATAGTCCAGTGAGAAGAACCGCGAATTGTGATGTCGCGTACTTCCACATTAGTGCTGTTGCGAATTGCGATCAAATTGCCCACAGGTCCCTTGCGCCATTCCCAGTCAGAACCATCCAGAATACCGCGGCCACAAATCTTAATGTTGGTTCCTTTGACGAGCACCTCGGCCTTGACAACGGAACCACCGGCCAGGTAAAGGGTCTGATGGCTCTCCAAAATGATCTTCTCCGGCTTGTGCACACCTGGCCCGAAGTAAATAACATCCTCGCCGTCGGATTTAGGTTTCTTGGTTTCCAGTGGATTTGCAAACAACAACAGAGGTCCTCTCTTGCCGTAAGGCTCAATGCTGATTTTCACCGGTCTTTCCAGCATCAAACTCAGTGTGTGGTCGTCTTCCACTTTCATTCGTACCGCCGACTTCTGCGGGCGGATCACTGTATTGCGCATATTTCGAGTAGAAGTAATCCGGATCGTGACGGATCCGGCCATGTCGAAATTGGCAAATGAATATGGTCCGCCAAAGTCATACTCCTTGTCTGCAAACGGCGGATCGAGCACTCGTGCTCTATAAACATCCACCTTTTGCCCTTCCACGCGAACAGAATAGTCGGTCGATAAAACCTCTCCAGCCGGAGCCGCATACGTAACAACCTTACCGGCACTCGTTACATCGGCCTGGATTTGCCCTGTTACCATTAGGACCAAACTCAATGATATGATGGTCAACATCTTATGAACATTCCAACTCAACACATGGAAAAGCTCACCCAGTATCAGCTTCGCCTGCAATTCCTGCCCTCTATCGTGAATTGTTGTTTTCATCGTGGTTCGTTCTCCTATGAATTCGTATTAATTCGGCTACTGAATACTATATAGCCATTTCAATGTATTGCAAACAGCAATCGTTTGAATAAAATTCATTTTCAATTCCACGTTTACTGATAATATAATGTCTCGCAAAAACTATGTGCCGTTTTCCTAAGATATTTTTTGATAGATTAATTTGGAGTCATTAGATAATCTGGAAATTGGAGCTATTTTTATTAATCTTTATATACAAGGGATTTCTATGGCCATGAAGTTGCTATCATTCATTATTAGTATCTCTGTTATCTCAATTCCAAAGGCCCAACCGATAGAAGGCGGAAGCTTTCTGCAGGCAGCATCTGTAAATCAATCGGCCCTCGAACTCAAGGTACCTCAGTGGTTTGCGAAAGCACCGCCACTATCACCACCACAGGCAGAAGTAATCCACGTTACAGATGTAGATGAACTATTTCACGCAGTCCAGGATATCACCCCCGAAGGTACGATCCTTCTTAGCGAAGGTCATTACAAGTTGCCTCGGACAATCATTCTCCAGGACAAGAAAAATATCACGATCCGTAGTGCTGCCGGCAATCCGACCAAAGTCACCATAAGCGGCAGAGGTTGGGACAGCGAAGAAAAAGGTGACGACATTCTCCACATAGCCCATTGCGAAGGAATCACTATTGCGGACCTGACTTTCGCTGACTGCAGGTCTTATGGGATCAAGGTCGAAGCAGAGAAGGCACCGAGGGATATTTGCATTTACAACTGCCACTTCCGAAACATAGGCGTACGTGCCATTAAAGGGTCGGCGGGAAAAGATCCGAACGTCTGTGCTGTGAAGGGATCAGTTCGATACTGCTACTTCGAGAACGCCAAAGTTCCTCCCGCCCATTGGTTATTCGGCGGCGATTATATTTCCGCTATCGACATGATGGCCCTGAAAGACTGGACCTTCAGCGATAACATCTTCCGGAACATAAAAGGGTGCAACGGCGGAGGACGCGCCGCAATTTTTATCTGGGTACGCTCCAGACAAATCGTTGTCGAACGCAATTTAATTATCAATTGTGACCGGGGTGTAGCTTTTGGCAATCCCGGCCAATCCACCGCCAATGTAGCTGGAGAAAAGCCCATCTATGTCAGCGACGGGATCATCCGCAATAACTTTATTACAGGTGGGCCTGACTGTGGAATCGAGTTATGGTACGCCGAGCATGTTAAAGTTTATAATAATTCCATTTGGCGGCCCGAGCTTAATTTCAGTCGCGGTATCCGTATTGGAGAAGGGACCTCTGACACCAATATCGCAAATAACCTGGTGCACGGCCAGATCCGTTTCGACGGAGGTCAGGCAAAACTTCGCAAGAACCTTACCGGCCACATTGACAATTATTTCGTGGATCCGGCAACGGGCAATCTGGCGCTAACTCAGGAAGCAACCGGGATTATTGACCAGGGTGTCTATCTGCCGGAAGTGACTGAAGATATTCGCCGGAAACCCAGGTTTGAACAGCCAGATATTGGCGCGTGGGAATTCGAAAACGAAAATATAACCGATGATTAGATGGACGTACCATACTGAAAATCGTAAATGACAAATATCAAATAATAAACTCAAAATAGACACATGTTTTATAGTGATAATAATCATGGAGCAATTTAAGATGAACAATAAGAACGCTCAAATCATTTATTTCAGAATTTCTTTACTCTTTTCGTGTGTCTTGGTGTTACCTAAATAATCGGTTAAGTAGTGATGGATCATGAACCGCCCCTATCTGAGAATTATAAACAGTAATGTAGAAAGGCCCTGCTTATGAGTTATCGAGACGCAAAGATTCTCACTGTAATAACAGCCTTATTTTTTTCTATAGCCACTGCTGGGATGGTTGCAACAGCAGAGGATGATTTGCTTGTTTATTGGAATTTTGATCAGGGCGGTCAGAAAACAGCTAAGGACTTTTCAGGTAATGGTATTAATGGGAGTGTGAAAGCTGCCCGGGTAGAATCTCCCGCAGGCCAAGCTATTATGATGGATGGAACATCGAATAGCATTGTAACAGCAAATATCCCGGAAAATAAACGCTTTAGCAAAAAGTCATGGACGTTCATGTCTATGGTAAAGCCGATTCGGTTAAGTATTAACAGCACACAAAACCAGCGCCGAATCTTTGCTTTTGGAAAATATCCTGACGCCTATCTTGTAATTGACATTAAAGGTACAGGACAGATGAGCTGCTATTTCTGCTATAAAAATTCAGCCGGGAAGATAATATCTGCAGGTAGATCTTCGAGCATTGCCTTGACCGAGAATTCGTGGACCCATATTGCTGTAGTATGTAACCGCCGGGAGAAACTTATCCGAATGCATGTGAATGGATATTGCCCCGGCGACAACAGAATACCGAATGAATTCGATGGTAATTTCAATTTGGATGGACAATTGACCATAGGCAGCAGCTGGCAAAACTATTGGGGACTCGTTGACGAGGTGAAGATATACCGCAGTGCCCTTACACCGCAGGACATAGAAGCAGAATTCGAAAGGCTCAAAGACACATTTGGTGTAGTAGAATCTGATGAAATTGCTTCTGCCAAAAAGCGGATCCGTCAGGAAAATACGTTTGAAAATGTCAATGCCCAGTGGGCAAAGAAAAGATATGACAAAGTGCGAAGTTTATGTCAAAAGCTGGTCAACTCAGATGCTCCTGTCCACTTCAGAAGTTATGCACACTTACGCATGGCCCAGAGCTACCTCAACGAAGATAACCGACATGCGGCAATAGATACATACCTGGATATAGCTAAAAATGAATCCTATCCCGCTGTTCATCGCGCCGAAGCCGAAACATCGGTTAACAAACTTAAAGCTTCTTCGACAAGTTTTGCCGGCATTAGTAAGACAAAAATCCCGGAAGTATCCAAGCTTACAGCAGAAATATTTGTATCAACCAAGGGCAAAGATTCTAATACTGGTTCGATGCGTAATCCATTTGCTACCTTGGCCCGGGCTCGAGATGAAGTACGTGCCCTCAGGAAACGAGGCGTTACCGGCCCGATAGCAGTCTCAGTCATGCCCGGTCGATATGTAGTACATAAGTCTTTGGATCTAAGTACCGAAGATTCCGGCACTGCCTTAGGGCCTGTAATTTACCGGGCCCGACAGAAAGGAACAGCAGTTTTTTACGGTGGCAAACAATTGGATGGTTTTGAAGCGGTTACAGATATAGTCATACTCCGGCGTTTGCCGGTCGAATCCAGGGATAAAGTCAGACAGTGCAATCTGAAAACCCTTGGCATTGATGACTACGGCCGGCTCGAAGTTCGCGGATTCGCTCAGCCGCCTTCACCGCCCACACTGGAGCTGTTTGTCGACGGTGTTGCCATGACTCTTGCAAGATGGCCGAATGAGGGATTCGTCGGCATAAGAAAACTAATCAAAGCAGGTTCCAAATCTGCTGGCGAGCCTTCGGTATTCGAATATGAATCGGACCGACATGAACGCTGGACCGAGGCGAGCGACGGATGGCTCTTCGGCTATTTTCATTTCCTGTGGGCGGACGCGACAGTCAAGATTGGAAAGATCGATCCGTCAGCGAGAACCCTAACCACAGCCGAACCATATCAGTACGGCGGTCGCGGCATGAGCACCAGACAGGGAATCCAATACTACGCCTTTAATCTACTCGAAGAGATTGACATGCCGGGTGAGTGGTATCTCGAGCGCAAGACAGGCATGTTGTATCTATACCCGCCTTTTGAGCTAAGCAAATCTATCGTTGAGATTGGAATGCTGCCGGAGCCAATGATAACCATGGACAAGGTTTCACATGTTTGTTTCGATGGGCTGGTGTTTGACCTGGCAAGATATAACGGCATCGTGGCGAAAGACTGCAACAGTTGCTCGTGGACTGGCTGCACGGTCAGCCGTATGGCGGGCAACGGCATTATGATTCACGGCGGCAAAGAAAACTGGTTGATTGGTTGCGATGTCCATACGACAGGCAGGCGAGCAACGGAAGTCATCGGCGGTGATCGCGTTACACTTACACCCGGTGCTCACCTGATGGAGAATTGCCGGATATATAACTTTGGCCGGATCGACCGAACTTACACTCCTGCGATTCAACTGGAAGGCGTTGGGCACCGTGTGGCCCACAACCTGATGTATAATGGCCCTAGCAGCGCTATGCGGATTGAGGGCAACGACCACCTGATTGAATTCAACGAAGTCCACAGCATGGTACAGGAATCCGATGACCAAGGAGCAATGGAGCTGTTTCGCAATCCGACTTATCGCGGCGTAATATTCAGGCACAACTATTTTCATAACATAGGCAAGACCGGCAGCGAAACCGCCGTGCACGGCCAGGCCGCTATCCGCTTTGATGATGCCATAAGCGGGATGCTGGTCTATGGAAATGTCTTTTACCGCTGTGCAAACGGGAACTTCGGAGCTGTACAGATGAACGGCGGACGTGACAACCTGATAGACAATAATATCTTTATCGACTGCAAGCAGGGCATAAGCGGAGGCTGGTATCGGGGCAACGGCGTATGGACTTCGCTTCGTGAAGGCCAAAGGTTGTCGGGCTTTTACCAAAATGAGCTGTACCTTTCCCGCTATCCTCAGATTGCAACGATGCTCGATGATCCCGGCATAAACCGTCTCTGGCGCAACGTCTTATATAAATGCGGCACGGTAGCCACACGCACTGCCAATATCGAGATGTTTCAGAACAGAGTTTTCCAGGAGGATCCCGGTTTTGTGAATGCGAAGAACAGGAACTTTAATCTTCGCGATGATGCCAGACTGTTTGAGACTATGTGCTTTAAATCCATCCCGTTTGACCAAATAGGATTATATGAATCAGCATCGCGTGCAACCTGGCCGGTGGAGACAACTGCTGTGGGAATGCCGGACTGGCGTAACAAGTAAGACATTAAATTGTAGATGTTATGCGAAAGGGCTATCAACGAAAAAAACCGGGTCCATAATGTCATACAAGTATTTGAGCAGAGGAGCAGCCGGCAAGAACATTATGGGAGATGCCAGGGGCAACACTACGGCTAAAACATAATGCCGGAATTTGGGTGTTCTTGAGCCTCGCAAGTCGGCCGGCGGGATAGAACAGGCCGGCAGAAACACCATCAGGCCATAGACGAAGAACCAGAAACCGCCGAAGATATTGCTTGGCTGCATGCTCATCTCGGCAAGTGAGCCAACGAGGCCGAACAATAGAAAAACCTGATTAGGACTAAAATCATAGCGTCCGAGCAAAAAAGACCACGTTATGAGCATGGGTATGAATACAATCACGCTGTGGAACAAGACGGTGTGCAAATAATTTGCAGAAGCCGTAATGAAAGCTTTGCCGATTTGTGATCCGAAGAACGGGGCCAAATTGGTCATGGTTACTGTAACAGCCTCTTCAAGCAGCGCCAAAGCAGTGGCAAAAAGTACGAATTTTATTTTCCAGTTCAGCGGGATATTCCGAACAGGACGGCTGATAGGCTCTCTGAATAGATACATTAAAGTGCCGCCGATTACAATCCAGAAGAGGATCAGTCCCAGGGCCATCTTAATAACGGCTTTTTGGTGGACGCTCGCCTGGTCCGAAGCAAGAATCAGAAAGGAAATCGCTGTGACTATACAAAAGGAATAGACAGCAAGTGCTTTAATCAAATGTCCGGACTTTATTTTCACGAGTTCTCTACGAAATGTCCAGTTATGCTTAATAATATTCAGTAACAAATCAGCAAGTCTACCCCAGATTGCGATATTGTCAAGTATAGCAAGGCCATTGCTCATATTAGAGGGCAGTGTTATAGTATCTACTGTTTGTTCGATGTGATAACAACCGTTGGATTCAAATAGACAAGAGAGTTGACTAACACGTGATGTCAGCATGTTTTTACGTCTGGTTCGAAAGGAATAATCGAATGAGAAATGTCATTGTTCTGATATTATTATTCTGTTTTCATTTTTCGGCTGTCGCTCGGCCGATAAAAGTAATCTTCGATACCGATATGGAATCGGACGTTGATGATGCAGGAGCGCTGGCAATGCTTCATGGTTTTGCCAATCGGGGCGATGCGGAAATTTTGGCTACCATCAGTTCGAGCCTCAACCCGTGGTCGGCGCCCACGATTGATGTGATCAACACATATTTTGGCCGTCCTGATATCCCGATTGGCAATGTGAAAATGTTGGGAGTTTATCGCAATTCCAAGTATGCCAAAACGATTTCTGAGAAGTTTCCACAAGACATCGGATTAGGTGAAAATGCGCCCAATGCTAATCTGGTTTATAGGAAGGTATTAAGTGAGCAAACCGATAACAGTGTGGTCATCGTTACAGTAAGCTACCTGACCAATCTTTCCAATCTGTTAAACACCGAAGCGGATAAATATAGCCCGCTAGCAGGAATGGAATTGGTGGCTAAGAAAGTAAAACATCTCGTTTGTATGGGAGGACGGTATCCTTTGGAGCAGGATCCTGGAAAATGGGGCAATTTCAAGCCGGATCCGAAAGCCGTCCGACATGTAGCGAATTACTGGCCAACAAAGATCATCTTTACTACCGGTGGAGATTTCGCCAACGCCATTCCAACCGGAAAGATTCTGTTTGAAACAGAAACCTTACATCCAAATCCTGTCCGCGAGGCGTATAGAATATTTTTGAAAGGATGGAACCGGAACTATCATCACAGTGCCGACCTGATTGCAACCTATGTGGCAGTCAAAGGACACGAACCTTACTTTAAACTACGAAAGCAAGGTTATTTCCACATATTCAAGGATGGCACCCATATGTGGCGCATCAATCCCAATAATCCGAATCATCACATTATAGGCGAATTTACAGAAGGGATCGATCCGCTGGAGGTCGCTTCCGATTTCAATCGATATTTGATTCAATCTAATGACAAATGAATTCAATGTTTTGGAGCCATAAATTATGAATAGAGTTCTCTCTATCACTATCACATCTTTAACGATATCAGTCGTAACCGGTCACGCCGGAGTAGTTGACGATTTCTCAGAGGGTGGCTGGACTCGCTCCACATCGACTCCGGGTAAGGTCTCGATGGACACTGGAAAACTGCACCTGGAGGATGGGCGGGATCCACCGGATTGGATCACCGTCAGTAAAACATTCTACATAGACGTTGACAAGATGCCTTTCTTTGTTGTCAAGGTTACGTCCACATCTGACCGCGGGACGGTCAAACTCATTCGCAAGGAACCGTACGACAAGCGGGTAGCGATTGAGATAGACAGACCAGGTCTCTATGCCATTGACATGCGCAGCCGGTTTGGTTGGAAGGGATTGGCGGCTATCGAGACATGTCTCTATGCCATCGGTAATGAAGAAGAGATAACTTACGAGTATGTCAAGTTCGCCGAAGGGCTGACACAACAAGAGAAAGCGCTGATTGCAAACCAGACGACCGGTGGAAACGTCAGGTTGAACGTCGCGCCATTTGAAATCGTTCCGCTTTTCAATACGTGCTCGTTCTATTTCAAGAGTCGTGCCCGAGATGGTCTATCCGTGGACTATCGCAGAAAGGGTGGGTCCTGGTGGAGAGCGCATGCGCCCGTGTACATTAAAGAGGATGGCATGTACCGCGGCAGCATTGTCGATCTGGATGAAGAGATGCTGTACGAACTGAGAATAACAGCTAAGAATGGAGACGTAATGGCGCAGCAGGAATTTCACACCTGGAGCAGTCGGGTCCCTGTAGGTAAAACCATCATTCTCGACAATAAGACTTTCACAGGACAACTCAATGTTCGGGAGTCCGGTTCTGCAGATGCATGGGTTAAAATTACCGCTAAGAAGGGATTCGTGTTACGGAACGACCGTAGGGGACCGTTAATTGAACTGTATAAAGCCAAGTATGTTATACTTGAGGGTTTGACCTTGCATGGCGGCTTGAAAGAGGCCATCAGCATCAGGAGGTGCGAAAACGTAAGGGTAGTGAATTGTGATATCGCCGGTTGGGGCCGAATCGGCAAGCAGCATTTCGACCGTGATGGCAAGTACTACACCCAAGACGGCCGCGCGATCAACTGGGACAGCGCGATCCTGGTTAGCAAGAGTGTCGGCACCGTGGTCGAAAGATGTTACATCCACGACCCGGTGAGTACTGCGAATTCGTGGTACTACTCCCATCCGGCCGGACCGCAGGCTGTAGGTATGGACAAATCCAGGTCGACCGTTTTAAGATATAACGACTTCATCGGCAGCGACGAACATCGTTGGAACGATGCGGTTGAGGGTGCGGGGAACTTTCATCTCGACGGCGGTTTTAACCGGGATGGCGACGTCTACGGTAACATGATGTGCTTCGCCAATGACGATGCGCTTGAGATCGACGGGGGCCAGACAAATGTCAGAGTGTTTTTGAATAAGTTCGAAGGTTGCCTCTGTGGGGTAAGTATTCAGGGTTGTATGTCAGGTCCGTCATACGTGTTTCGCAATCTTCTGGTAAACATGGGCGATGAACGAGGATTGGCTGGCCAAACCATCAAGACTTCGTCACACGCCAATGGTCCCAGTGCTGTATCCTTCATCTTCAACAAC
>DQCG01000142.1:0-14233 GCA_003533825.1 Phycisphaerales bacterium | reverse complement strand
GACTACAACCTGCTGTCTACAGGACAGCCGGGCGATGAGGCGCATGGGATCGTCGGAAGACCTGATTTCGTCAATGCCAACGCCGGCCTATTCACCCTGCGCCGGACATCTGATGGAGTGGGTTGTGGTGTATCCATCGACAACTTTGCCTCTGGTGCGAATGGTCGGCCCGACATGGGAGCCATTCCATTAGGATCGGACCTCGTTCTGCCAATACGCCCGATCCCGGTCACGCTCGATCGCTACCAGTTAATGTTTTCTTCATCAGACCTGAAATCGGCCAGGACCAGAACCGTCTCGGCAATAGTTCAAGGTAAGACATTCTCAGGCCGTTATCGGATAGCAAAGAACGATGCTTTTGACTGGTTCTACGTCACTCCAAAGACCGGCCTTTTGGCGTCGGGCAATACGATACCATTCACAGTAACGCTTCGCCCCGACAAGATAACTGAGAGGTCGCTCTATAGGGGAGCCTTTCTCATCAGACTGGAAAGCGGTTACTCCCGACCGGTCATGATTTATGCTCAGACCGATGTGGTCCCAGAAATCAAACCCACAAGTAAAAGCGTTTGGGTGACCTACTTTGAAGCGGAAGCACCTGATAGCAAAAAAGCTTACGACATTGTTGCCGATTCTGAGGCATCCCAAGGCAAGTACCTCTTACTGAGCGGCCCTACCAGAAAGAATCCTGTCGAGTACCGGTTCAGTGTACCTAAAACCGGCGAATATTTCCTGCTTCTTCGCGTCAAGTCGGATGAACCGGTCGGCTCTCACGATTCCTTGTATTTCGGTATAGACAACGGACCATTTGATAGGGCGCAATTGAGAAGCGCTGCGTCATGGACCTGGTCCCTGGCCGCTCACAACAGCCAAATGTCTTTGATCTGTCTGAAAGCATTCGAACTGTCTGCGGGCGAACATATCTTGAAACTCGCGCCTCGGGAATCCCTGTATATCGATCTGGTCGCCGTGACCGACAATCCAAGTCTGTTCGATTAAGCGGTTGTTTCTGATGGAAGGAACTGTGAACCACCACCTCTAAAAGGAGTGGTTGAACTGGTGATCCTGGAAAGGTTTTCTTGTCCCGGAATCTACGTTCCTTTTTCTTGTTTTACATCGACAAGGAGTTGTACAAAGCAATCGATTACTTGTGTCTTAATCATAAGCTATCTGGTTGATGCCATGGTGCAAAGTTCCAATTCTGAAATAGATTCAGCGCCGCGCGGTCCATCGCCGGGGTCTGGGGCAGCAATATGATAGCGTCGAAGCATGCTCCAGCTTCTGCGCCAAGGAATAAGCGATGCTCACCATGCGTCAGATGGACATCCGGGATTCGATACCATGACCAATGGCCGTATTGTTCGCCGTAATGAGCAAACATCTTGGTATGCGCACGTTCGGGGTTATTCCAATCGGTGAATCCGATCATCGCGGCGGCTCGAAGGTGGCGGGATTTACCCTCGTCCACCTTGAGTGTTATGCGAGTAGAGCTTTGCTGCTCCCAATGGGCTCGCAGCCATAAAGCATACGTGCCTGAGTTGCGAGCATGTATATTAAAGCCCAGTTTTCCCGACCCGCTGAACGTCATTACACGTGTGCCGCTTGCTTCGGGCAGGTTCACAGGCGAGACCTTATCCGTGGCTTGGTCGGCCCGTTCGGCTTCGCGAACCAGAGCGGCGTCCGCCACCAAGACCTGTGCGGGAATTATTCGCCGGCGTCCACCTTCCTGAATCATGATGTCAAATGTCCGAATCTCACCGTCCCTGATTTGGCTCATTTGCAGGAGGAATCTGGTTGTGGTTGTTTCATCAGGATTGGAAAGCTTAACCGACCTTTTCATTGGATCGCTCGCCCAGCCCTCCGGTAGGTTCTCAAGCGACACGTCGCCGACCAGGTCCCGACCAGATAAGGCTACTTCTACGGGTGTTTCGCCTTCAGGGGCGACAATAAAGAGATTTCGATGCATTTGGTCATCGTTCACATAATAGCTGATGGAGTTCAGCGAAACGGCCAGCTTGCTCTGATATCGCTCAATCCATTGGCAAGTCGTCTTAACGGGAACAGTCGGCCGCCCGCCAACGAAACGGATATGATTATCTCCCTGGGAGAGTTTGCCCGGCAATGATAGCGGCGAGACAACAAATGTGGTGCGTACCTTCAATCCGATGATCTCTGTGCGTTGTTCCGGAACAAACCGGATTCTCAGCCAATAACCATAACGTGCGGCTATCTCCTGGCGCATATTCACAGCGATTTTTCCCTCCCGGTTGGGATTGCGCCAGAGCTCCGTCCAGCTCTCGCCCCGGTTGAATGACAAAGAAATTACAATGGCCCCAGGATTTTGAGCCTTGTATGAACCGGAGACGATTGCGTCTGAAAGAATATAGGGACACGCAACTTGATAGACCAAAACGCCCGCTTCATCAGGGTTTCGCAAGCACAAAGATGCCGGTGCCTGGTTGTTTGGTTTGATTCGTAAATTATCGAACGTCGAAGCCTTGGTCTCACCGATCGCCTCGTAGACGATGGTCCCGTTGCCAAAATAGGGCGGGATTTTTGCCAGGGGAATTGGCTCGCGGTCATTCGTGAGTTCGAACCATCGACCTTCATTATGCCACCCGATGCTGACTCGCTCGCCTGAACGTAATGGAAAGTCCATATTGTGCGGCTTTTCCGCGGTTCCAAATGTTGCCCGGCTTCTCCGACCTCGCAGCCATGCGCTCACATTTCCACCCTGGCGCAATTTGAGATAGGGATCTTCTTCCAGGCCGCGCCGGCTGAGCACTGTAGCGTTATCCCTGTCGAGCCAATACACCCGGGGCGAAAGGTCAAAGAGCCGCCAACTACCCCGGTAAAAGGCCTGCTCGAACTGATGGTGCGTACCTGAGGAATTGTTCGAGGAAATGCCGGCAGCCAGAAAGAGCTTGCGCAACATATGGTTCAGCGGGCCGCACTGGTCGAACGGATAAATATTTAAGGCCTTGAGCAGAGTGTAAGAAATCCGCGGGCGGTGACGGTCCGCCAGTGTCTCACAATAGTGGGCATCGAAATAGTTCGTCGTCTGCAAAGCATATTTGAATGTCTCAAAAGCTTTCTCACTATCGCTGGTTGCATTGGGAGCGAGGGTGGCATTGAGGCTTTCAACGCTAAAAGGAACGACGTTGCTATTAGCCCGCCAGCGAGGCAGCATCGTGATACGGTCAGGCGAATTCCGGACCTGTTGAAAGGTCACCGAGCACATCAACGGCTCGAAGTCGCCGCCCACATTGAGCATAAAATTATCATCTACGCTTGTGATCGTGCGTTCTACTTTTCGATGGCGATAATCGATGAAACGAGGATCAGGCAGCGTGCGAAAAGGTCGGTTTACTGGTAAACGATTCTCCGCCCGGTTGGCCTCGATCCGTTCGGAAGAAGGGTGCGGCTTAACGAGAACAAGCCGGCGGTCGATTTTGCCTTCGGTAAAGATCTCCAGTGGGACTATTAGCTCTTGAGGCAGCAGTTCACAGACCAGGTGACCTCGGATAAACCTATCATCAGAATCGTGGATTCCGTTAGATTCATTCTCAAAATGAAAGAGGGCCCGTGTATGGGAATCTACCTGGAACTCTTTGCGAGGCGCGACGAAATCATGGTTGTACCGGCAGATATCTGATATTCGAAATTCGCCCAGGACAGCCCTGGCGGCGTGCTGGGGTGTACACGTCCTATCGCCTCCGATAAACGCCTGCATTGGCAGGCTTCTGCTGTCTTCTTCGGCGATACCGATGCCTTTGCTTTTCTGATCGTTTATCGCGACCAGACTGCTCGGCCAGGGAAGGTTGGCGGGCCCGTGTTCCGCTATGCGTTTACCATTCACAAAGAGTTGAAGGTGCGCCTTTGCGAAATTCCAGGTGGCGGCGATATGGTGCCACCGGTCTCTCCTCAAGTCGGCAGGACCGCGAACCGTACGCAACCTTCCGCCCGCATCGGCGATCGTAAATTCAAGCTTGTTTTCACCATCCGAGCCGAGCTTACGCAAACGCGATTGAAGCCGATGGCCGTAGGCAACGCCCTCTAAGAAGATGTGTTCTGCGTCATCGTCGGCGTTCCATAACGGACGGCACCAGAACTCGATAGTGCCCGCTTCCAGACCCCAGTGAACAGAATGTGGATTGGGATTGAATTTTCCGGCGGTTAGCGTACCTTCCGATGCACCATTGAAAGCAAGCCGGCGTATGCCTGTGAACTCAAAACCACGATTTATGGGCGCCGTCTTTAGTGCACCCTCCACAAAACCCGCATAGCTTTGGGCAGGCCAGCTTAATCGTTGCCCCGGACGGATCACCAGACGGTCGAGCCATACTGTGAAAAAGGATTCAGGATCCGTAAGGATTTGGCGGGTGTCGGCATCTCTGACATAGCAGCGCAGCCGGACCTTCGCATTGACACGGGCGGCCTCTGGACTGAATCTGCCTCGCTCGCAAAACTGTACAAGCTGGCCTTGTGCCAATTCTATCGTAAGCCATCGCGGTTGTACTGCATATTCGAGGATGCGTGAGCCATCTGCTCGGAACTGTTCGAGTTCGATGGAGACAGGCGCACCATATCGGGCGCGTTCAGCCAGTAAATCACATTGAAAAACCATTTCCTGACCCGCGAACTTGCGGACATCAATCATTTGGGAAAGAGTCACCTCGCGAGGTGTGTTTTCGGCAGTATCCTCATCTATAACGATTTTTAATGAGTGTCGTCCCGTCGTGTGATCAAATCTACTCAGACGGACAATTGCCTCAGGCGCTATTCGCCAACCGATGGGCATACCATTGACTTCATCCTCGAAACCGGGATTTGAAAGAAGGTTTAACGGCGGCAAAAGGTTCACATCATCATTCTGGGCGGGGATACTGCGGTTCTTTGTATCAAAATAGATGTCGTAATAACTCACTTGTTTGGGCTGCCGGTAAGCGAACCAACTCAGATAGGCTCCCTCTCGGCCTTTGACGGCATTGAATTCGGTGCGGTAAGCAAAAGACACTTCTCGCCCTGGTGTGTTTCCACTGCGTTCGATAATGCGCAGTGAGCCCGGGTCGAACGCGCCAGGGACGTCGGCCTGCTTCAGCAGCATGGGAAAGTCAACCACAACCTCGGTTGGTGTAATAGCATTGTTATGAGAAGGGATATTGTCGATTATGGTGGTGCGAAAGCGCCATTTGGCATTCCACCAAGGAGCCGGCTCGTCGCAAACCGTTATCTGGCAGGCTAAGAGAATAAAAGCAAGAGCAAACAAGGTCCTTGTTATGAGTCGATCAGCGTTCATGATGCACATTCCTTGAAATCTGGAAATCTTATCTTACGGATACCGATTTTCTTTATACATCTTTACACCAGAGCATTGAATAGTGCAAGGTCATTGTTGAAATCGAACCGTATATTATGCTTCGATTGAATTTATAGAGCACAGAAGAATTTAAGGGACAATCTGATGGTAAAAATGAGATTGAATCGATTCTTCGTAATTACATTGACGTCGCTCATCGTGACGAGTGTGAGTTTTGCCACCGAACTAAAAGAAAGATCATTAAAGGACCTGCTGATCGAAGATCCGGGAGAACTGTACGACCAAGAAATGCACCGTGTACTGGTTCCTACGGGCATTGCCCGTGTGAAAGATCGGTCCGGACAATGGCGCATGATCAAAAAACCGTGGCCTGCGAGTATGGACGGCTGGTCGCATTGGAATCATGGAACCGAGGAGAATCCGGTGTCCCGGGATAAGCTTGTCGGTCCGCCTCAGTGGACTCAATGGATAGACAGCCCATCGTGGTCAAAGAAACACTGGGGTTCGCGTTTGAGTGCAATCGTCACTTCAGGAGGGCGATTGTATTACGTTCAGGATGAGACGCCGACCTAACTGTTCAATATCGAAGCACGATGGGTCCTGATCGCCAGAGACGCATTCAATGGCGTCGTCCTTTGGCACCGTGAGCTGCCCGAGTGGGCTGGCAAAGGCTGGGGATACGTTGTACGACGTGATGGTACGGAACAGGATTCAGATCTAATATTTGGCATGTAGGGTGAGTTGGCTGGCGGTTCGGGTGTCCGCGACGCCATGGACGTAATGATGGCCGACGACGATCACGTTTATGTTCCTCTACTGACTTAATCTCGGCTCTCTCAAATTATCTTCATCGAAAACATTTTTTCCTGCCCAATCGCGATTTTGGTGTAGCTGCCATCGAGCCTTTTTGGAGGTTTACCAAAGAGGTGAGTGGCATTATAATCAAGCTGGAAAACTAAGTTACGTAACCAAAGGTTTCACAGGGAAATGTCAGACAACAGAACAACAAAAAATAAATGTGTGGCCGTGAAGATTCTACTCTGTGGTCTTGCCGTGCTCATCCCTGCTGCTGCCAGCGTAGGAGAAATGCTTCATCGTGACCAGGATCTGCCGCAAAAGGTCGTAAGGTTAGAAGAGGAATTGCACAGAGCCTTGCGTCAGGGGGATTTTAATCGGATCGTTGAGCTCTTGCCAAGGGCTGAGCGTCTTGAATCGCAGCTTCTGGAAATCCTGGAAGATTCTCGGAGGGACGCTCATGCTAAAGAAGGGCTACCACCGCTTCTGGAAATCATAGTAGGACTTCGGAGAGACGCGGCTCGTTTGGTTGCCGAGCGCAGTTGGCGACATCAACCGCACCCGAGAATTGAACACCCCCCCGATCCCAAACTCATCTCGGTCAATCCAGAAGAAGATGGGCAAACTATCATTACCGGCGCACCTGGGGCAGCCGGCGATACGAGAGCACGAATAGTCCGCATTGTCAATCTCTTCACCTCAGATCAATCAGCAGCGTTGGCGCGCAAAGACGGCTCGTTCAAGGTCCGACTTGTAGCACCACCTGGAAGCTCCATTCAGATATCAACTTCTATGAATGAGGATCTTCCAGAAGAGCTCAGACGCGGTCTCGCTTCACAATGGGGTTTTGATCTCACAAATCTGCGCGAGGAATTTCAAGGCATAATTCAAGGCGATCGCTCCTGCTCTCCAGGCCTCGTTCTTCCGGTTAAGGGGAAGAATCCCATCGCACAAGATGAGGCATGCTTTATGAGAAAGCTTGGCAAGGATCGCTGGCTCTTTGGCACAGCACGTCTCTCGAGAGCACACATTCGCCCCGGAGAATTCGCTGAGATTGCTATTGCTCTGTCCATACGGTGTGAGTCGGGAGAAGCTGCACGTCTTTTGGTCAATCGGCGATTTGATGTACACTGCGGCCTTACTCCGCTTTTTGATAAGAACGGCATGCACCTGAGTGCAATACGTCTGTTGGCAACACACGTTCTGACCCCCACGGGCCTGCCTATCGAAACTCAGACCGATCTCGTAGGTAGGCGCGATCCTCAGGGACGGTTTCATATGGAGCCGGGCCCGCAGGGAATTGAGGCACATATCAGAGAAGTCGACTTCGGCAGGTGGCGCGTTCATGGGCGTGTGGCAAAAGTCTCGCTAAGACTCCGGTTCGAAATCCCGCGTAACTCACCTTGGGGAACCTATTCGCTGAACGGTCACATACAGCCACATGGTGTAGGTGAGTTTTTTGGACTCGAGCACCCTGGCGAGCTTTTTCTCGGTCGTGTTACTATAGGTAAGCCCGCTCAGCCCCACCTTGCATGCGTGCTTCTCGGTTCAGCCGGCTCCGGAGGGTCTCGTGGGGCAGTTTCGCGAGAGGATCGCACTGCGTACAACTTCGCACCACGGAATGTCCTTCGCCCGGATAAGCTGATCATTCCGCGTGATGATGCTCGAACGAACAAGCCGATCCGCTATCCGCTTGATCCATATCTTCCATTAGTATCGCTGACAGATCGCCCCCACGAATTCCGTCTGTGGCCCCCGCGAATATCATTCGACTGCGAATCGAGCAGTCTGATAGTAACTGTTAAAGCTCCTGATGGAAGGACCGACCGCATCGGTCCTGCTCCGCTTATTGGAGCGCAAAACGATCTCAGCTCCGTTTGTCCCGATCGTCTCATACGGGATCGAATCATTGCACCGATAGGCACTTCGTATGGAAATCCCAGCCTTGCCGACATCTACCACCTCACCGGGCGGGGAGCTTTTGATTACACCTTCACCCAGTATGGACACTACGTAATTTCATTGAAAGGAAAAATAAACGACCTCAGTGGCGCCCCGCATACGATATCCGGCACATACGATGTCTATGTAGCACGACCGATCGATATAGATATCTTTCCTGAGCCCGGAACCCCACTTTGGCCCGGAGTGAATACCCACCCACAGGTACGAGTGCTGCCGCCTGTACCGGCCGATGTTACGATGACTTTCCTCCATATGCCAAATTCCAATCCAGCCAAAGCTTTCACTGTCCATTTTAAAGGCAAGGCCAATCGTTGGGGAGTGTTTCTACCGGATACACAGAAAAGCTCACTGCTCTTTGAGGATCCCGGAGAATATCGTTGCGACGTTACGGTTAAGCATGTGGATGCTCAGGGTGTCTGGTGGATGGCTTCTCGCCGCGGGGCATCAGTAGTCGTCACACCGAATTCGGACATCGTCATACATGGAGAACGAGGAAACCGTATGCCATCCATGAAATGGAGAGCACGGTGGTTCATTGCGCGCAACTCACACTTCATTACAGGCACACCCCTGGATGCATTTGATATGGGACATACATGCTATCCCTACGAAAATGGCGATGTGGCGTGGCTCGGGGATCGCGATCCTGACTCGCTCTTTCCCAACCTCACCTTTGAAGATCCCGAAGGCACGATAGCTTCGCTTGTCGCTGAACGCTGGCCCGCTGTAAGAAACGGTGCCGGCAGGGCTGGGCTGTATCCTGACGAACTGCGGCCTGAAGACCGATTGGCCATCGGCGAAATGCCTTTTGTTTCATCATCTTCCAAAGGATTTTCCCCATCTATGAAGCCTGAAGCTGTGGATCAGTGGGGCTATTTCTACACGACGTCATGGAGGCCCGGCATCTCAGTCAGATCACACGTAGCTGAGGACATGGTCCCCGCAAGCTACTGGTTCTTCGACGATGTCTATGGCTATCAGTTTGGTGTCGGACCGAATGGAGATATGCCGGGAGACATCAAGATGAACTACGGCGGTACGGTCTTTCGGGATCGGGCGACCGGCATCAGTCACTACGGTGCCTATGCTTCAATGCTCGTTCTCATTGATCCTGAAACTGACCAGATCGGACGACGTGTTATGCCGCCTTTTGATGGTTTGCTCCCAGGTTCACCGCCCTCAGGTCCTCTGCTTGAGATCGGAGGAAAACGATACGACATGTTCTTGACCTACGGCGCGGTCGCTCCAGGTGCTGTCCTTGAAGTTGGTGATCGATTTTGTATTTCCGGTGTTGTCTGGCCACCAATCAGCGGCGTTGTTCGAGGAAATGTGACAAATCCATCCGGAAAACGTACACCTTTTGAAACGCCTTCCGACACAGTCGGCCTTTTCAATACTCCCGGCCCGATTGCCAGCGAACCAGGAGAGTGGATTGTTACAGCGGAAGCTCGCTGTAACGGAAAGACAAGCGCCGGTGCAATCGCCGATCTTGTACCCGAGGAGAAGTGGCCACGAGGAGGCGGTATAGGTCTTGAAAGCACAAGTTTTGTTGTGCCGGTAGTTCCTCAGAACACTGAATCGATTGCCTTTGACCTCACACAGGAACGGCATCTCTCGCCACCACAGCCTTTCGTTATTCGTGGTCACTTGCCAAAGGATCACAGCGCACAAAACGTACAGGTACTAGTCAGCTTACCAGGCCAGGTCATCGACTGCAAAGAGCTGTCGGCAGAGAAGGGATGTTTTACATACGTATACGATCCACATAACCTCTCGAAGCAGTTCCCCAACATCGACATCACACTCCCAAGCCCTGATCCAATGCAACGCCAGCCTGCATGGTACGACACGGTGACTTTCACCTTTTGGGCGGGAAGCGGTGCACAGATTCGTGCCGGCATGGTGTTGCTGCAGGGCGAAGATGTGTATGCCTCTGCATTAACGGGAAATCCTCCGCCACAGCATATAGCTAAAGAGATTGCGGAAAGGCCTCAGCCCAAGCCCTTCAGAACACGAAAGAGAATTCGCCCATCTATAGCGAATCCAGCGGCCGACCTCCACGCCCCTCACAACTCTCTTCTTGTGCTCTCGTCATCCGGCACAACGCTCTTTGCAGCTCACAGATGGTCAGGCGAGGTGGCTCGAATCAATCTAACCCGATCCAAAGCTCGCACGGACGCCATCGCGAGAACAGGTAGTGAAGTCAGATCGGTGGTTCTTTCACGGGACGAAACTGTCTTGTATGCTGCACTTTCAGACAGTAGTGAGATCCTTATTCTCGACGCAAAAGATTGCACGGAGATTTCACGGATGCCGATTTCCGGAGAACCGTGGGCAGTATTACCGTCACCTGATGCAGATAGTCTTTTCATTGCTGACTTTGATGGCAACCGTATCCTGTGCATCAACGCAGCGACCGGGAACGTCCAAAACACAAGCCCCGCTATCGCCAGGCCGAGCTGCCTGACGTATGCGCCAAAGGGAGATTCGATCTATACCGTAAGTTTCCGAACAGGCCAAATCACTCAGCTTGACCTTCAATGCCGAATACTCCGCAGAATTCCAGCACCGAACCAGCTCAATCAGTGTCGGTCGCTTACCTTTGGGCCCGACGGTACGCTCTATGCACCACAAACCCGGTCTGACACAGTCGTTGGGGGACGCATGTTCGACCGTTCCGTGTTCCCTGTTGTCGCAGTCGTAGCTCCCGCTGCTAAGCAGGCTTCCCTGCGTTTTTTCCCTGACCTGCTGGTCGTACCTCCTCACCGTCCGCGGGAGGTCGCCGTTGACACAAGCACACTCTATTTGGTAAGTTCGGGAAGCGATGACGTCCTCGCAATAGACCTTACAACCAAGTTCCCGAAGTGGCATGCCACGCAAGTTGGGCAAGAACCAGGAGGAATCGCACTCGATGCTTCACGTGGATTGCTCTACGTGCTCACACTCACTGGCCAGGAAATCGTTACGCTAAGCGCAAGTACAGGAAAAGTACAATCCAGGCTACGGTTCGCACACGACTCGAAACCGTCTCAGATTGCTCGGGGGCGTTATCTGTTCGGTAACGCAACAGATCCGCGTCTGACGAAGGATCAGTGGATGTCTTGTGCCGTCTGCCACCCGGATGGCGATGTGGACGGACGCCAGTGGGACTTTGGTGATGGCCCACTCGATACACATACACTACGTGGTTCCCTTGCATGTAAGCCACTTCACTATACAGCTCATCTCGATGAGATCCAAGATACATACGACTTCACACGACACATAATGGCAGGCCGCTGGTTTGTTCAGAAACACGAGATAAATGACTACCTTGGATTATCGAATGCAGGACACAGCAGAGATCTGGATGCCCTCGCTGCGTATATTAAAAGCCTTACGCCAAAGCAATCCCCTAGCCCGTCACCTGAAGCACTAGCTGCGATTGAAAAGGGGAGGAGAATATTCTATAGCGAAAAAGCCGGCTGCGCTGCATGTCATCCACCTCCCCTATACACAGACAGTGGGCAGAAAGACAAACAAGGGAATTCCATCAGACATAATGTGGGTACATGGAAAGAGGGTGAGGATGAAGACCTTGAGTCGCTTGATACACCGTCGCTTCTTGGCCTGCGGCAATCAGAGCCCTACTTGCACGACGGCAGTGCTCCAACAATAGAGTCGATTTTCACCCACCATAACCCTGAAGATCGACATGGCCATACCTCTCACCTGAGGGGAGACGATATTCACTGCCTCAGCGAGTTCATTCGCTATCTAGATCCAGTACTTCCGAAGACTGCGCAATAGCTCTAAGATATGATCAACGAAATCCACACGCCCCAAGAATATGCGATTGAAAGCACGAACTAAGAGCAGTCTAGGCGCTCACTGATTACTCGTCCCATCTTATCCTTGAGCCCTCTAAACTGCCCACGAGAATGAAATCGGCTGTCGAGTTCTTATCGCCTACCATTCAGGAGGAAAAGGGGTTCCACTATTCGGTTTGCACAGAAATGCGAGTTCCGTCCGTAAGTAGAAGCAAGACGTCTGTTCCCGGCGGAAGAGGTGGGCAGGGCATCGAAGGAATGATCCCCCCGGTATGAGCCCTGTTGGCATATAAGGGCGTCCCATCCTGACACTGCAGGGCATAAGCCATATGGGCAGCATTTTCCGGAGACACCCCATGGTTGGCCAGTGAAATCTCAGGCAGCATCGGTGTCTGCCAGAAGATACAGAACAGTAAAGAATATACTACTACTTCCCAGCAGGAGCAAGATGTCCATTTTGCTCGACTGGGGAGTGAGTAAGTGGTAGGATTGGGCCTATTGAGAAAATAAGAAATGCCTTTTTCCTGGTCCGATAGTTGAGGTACTCTGCAATATTGACGATGAGCCGCCGAATTGGTATTTCTCTGGAGGGCTAAAATGGAAAATATTACCAGAAGACAAGTATTGGGGCCACTCGGTATCGTTGCTGGTTCATTTGTTCTTTCTTCCTGTCTGAGTAAGAACCTGGCATCAGCTCCGGACAAAGAGAAAAAATCTGACTTTCCCTGGGCTTACACCGAACTGGACCCGGAAATCACAGCAGAAAGGACATATTATGATTGTGAAAAAGGGCATTGCATGTATGGCGTGTTTGCACCTGTAATATCACAGTTAGGATGTCAGGTTAAGCTGTGGCTGTTATGAACAGCGTATTCAGCAGTTGAGCCGAGACGGCTTCGATGGCGGAGTGCGTGATCGTTTACGACTAAAAGGTGAATCCCATGAGAGCCAAGAAGTTTTTTTTCATAGCAATGTTTGCAGGCACTTGGGGGTGGCTACAAGGTCCAGTTGCGCCTGCAGCGCCGCTGGCGAAGTTCTCCCCTGTCAGTCAAGACGGAGGCCTGGCGCTGTTCGACGCGGCAATCCATGACATATCGGCAATCAGGAATTACACCGCCAGTTGGCAGAAAGGAAGCGATTTGACCCCGATCATGAATCCCATCGTGAAGGATGGGCGCAGATTTGCGGAATACACGTATCGTGGAAAGCGGGGCTTGGCCTGCTCCACATTCTGGTTCGAAAATGTGCCCGCGCCGGACGAAGGCATGGTTTACCGCGGGATCCGATTCACCATCGATTACGACAAAGACGATTTTGCCAAGGTTTCAGCCAAGGCGAGTTTTACAGACGGCACGGGCCTGGATGCACCGCTTACTTTGGAGCCAGGTTGTAAGGACTATGACTTCACAAAAGGATTCCGAAGGGCAAAGACTCCCATTACGTGGAGCACGCTTAACTACCTATGGCTCTCAGCCAGCGCCGACGGAAAGGGGAATCCTTTACGCTTCCGCTTAAAACGCATCGTGATGATTCAGGAGAAGTCCGCACACCGCACCCAGGCATTGGCAAACGGCGTCTCAAACGATGTGGATACTCCCGACCGTTTCGGTGAGCGACTCTTTAATCCGCGTTTGAAGCAGATCCGATGGCTGGAGGGCGATTTCCCGGCCAGGCGACACACCCGTTTGTATCTTGCCCGAGATGCTTCGGCGCGGACACGGAGGACTGCGGCCCTGTTCGCGGAGAAGTATCATGCGCACACCGGCGTGAGCCTGGAAACACAGTTACTCGCCGGAACGCACTCCCAAGACGGGATCGTGCTTCGGGTTGCGGACTCGGCGAACTACAACGGCAAACCGGTCGAGCCCAGAAAGGAAGGCTATTACCTGAGAGTCGAGAAGAACCGCGTTCTGATCACCGGATTCGACGAGCCGGGCCTTTACTATGGAATGGTAACTTTTTTCCAGTTGATGAAAAACTCGATGCGCGTCGAGGATCGCATGCCGGTGTCGTGCGTGAAGGTCTATGACTGGCCCGATCTGCCTTACCGCCTGGTAAGCGCACAGGGGACGGGCGCCTTCAGAAATCAGAAACCGAAGGACAACTTCGGCATCGAGTATATGATGGAGTGGACCGAGCGATTCGTGGCGGGGCAGAAAGCCAATGTGTTGTTCTGGGATTTATCCTCGCGCGTGCGCTATAAGCGACGAGGGGAATTCAACGGCAACGAACGGATTTATTCGCTGGAGGACCTAAAACGATTTGGCGAATTCTGTCACGACCGGTTCGTGGAGGTATGTCCCGCCTGGCAGATCGGCGGGCATGCCAACTGGTGGCTGCTCGG
>DQCG01000671.1 GCA_003533825.1 Phycisphaerales bacterium | reverse complement strand
TACAGTCCAACTGTCCGGATTTGACACACGGGCTCAAAAGCCAGGTGGTCATTGTGTAGTTCTCTCCCAGGTCCCGCCCATCCGGATAGAAATCGGGATGTTCCAGGGTTATTAAATCGAAATGATCGAAGTACCGGTCGCCCGGCTCGAACGATGCACTGACCGGGCTCATCTTGGCGTGGCAGGAATTGCACATTGCGTTTGTCTGCTCGGTCGAAAAGCTTTTTGTACTGATGATCCGGAGATCCTCAGGTTTTTGGCCGGCTTTGGTTGATCGGCAGATGTCCACGTGTTCTTGTCCCGGGCCGTGGCAGGCCTCGCAGTTGATACCCGGCTCAGCCCATCTCGTGCGATAAGTGTCGGCGCTCAAGTCATAGTTTTTTGCAAGTTGACTAACGTGACAACTATAACAGGACGTGTTGAAGGTGTATGCGGAATCTGTCCAGTGCAACGGTGCATCGCTTTCAGTGCCTGGAAAATGGCGAACGCCGCTGGCGGCCGTATCGAACCATTCTTTTGTTCGAACGTCATAAGCTAACGGCAAAGTCTGGAGACGCCCACGTTCGGTCGGAGTCAAAAAGTAGTAGATATTCCTGCCGCCCATGACGTGCGCAATGCGGTGCCGCTTCCGGCTATCGGGTGTCTGCTCGAGAATCCAGTTTTCTTTTCCCTCTATGCACGGGAGGTAGACGGTTTTGCCAATCCGGACAGGAGTGTAGGTGGGTGTTAGATTCTGAATCGCGAAATCGGACGTATAGGGCTGCATCGCCAGGCCATGGTGTGACGTTGACCATAATTCATAGAATTCCTGGTGGCATTCGCGGCAGCTTCTCGATCCTGCAAGGACCTCACTCGGCGGCGATGAGAAATGCAGTAGCACGGCGGCCAACAGAATCAGTCCCATCAGTCCTAAACCTATCCATAAGGATACAGCCAGTCTTTTCATTACTGATTCCCATCTTTCATCAATTTATATTATATCTATCAGGGATTGGTTAGATTCGGCGCCCACATAGCAGGCCGAAGTTCAGGAGTTTTGCCAGAGTCTGGGAACGTTTGGTTAACAGCTTTGCGCAATTGCCTGGAGAGCCGGTTGACTGTCTCTGCGTACGCAGGTTTTCCGGCGAGATTTCTCAGTTCAGGCGGATCATCGTCATGGTCATAGAGTTCGCGGCCTTGTTTGCCCTGTGCCCATTCCGTGTAACGCCATCGCGGCGTGCGCAGACTATAACCAAAGAAACGGGTACCTTGTCTTCTATTACTCCAGCGCGATACTTGGGTGACAGCCCAGCCGCGACCCGTAGCTGAGGGATCTTTTAGCATGGGCACTAAGCTCTGACCCTGCAGGTTCTCTGGTGTTTTGACGCCGCAGAGTTCGGCGAGTGTCGGATACAGATCAATGAGTCCTACCGGATCTCCGGCCACGCCGCCTTTCGCACCTGTCTTGGGGGCGGCGATGATCATAGGCACTCGAGCACTTTCCTCAAACACGCTCATTTTCTGCCACAATCCGTGTTCACCCAGGTGATAGCCGTGGTCGCTGGTAAATACGACGATAGTGTTTTCTGCCAGGCCCAGCCGGTCCAGCGCATCGAGAACACGACCGACCTGGGCATCCATGAACGTAGTGCTGGCATAGTAAGCCTGAACGCACTGGCGGCGCAGCTCGTCTGTCAGCTTATCCTGTTCTTTCTTGTAACTGCCCAGCGCAGGTGAGGGCAGATCGGCCTGGTCCTCCTTCACACCCTGAACCACAGGCATCTCTTTTTCGGGATAGCGATCAAAGTAAGGCTTTGGGGACACATACGGCGTGTGCGGGCGATAGAACCCGACAGCAAGGAAGAACGGGCGGTTCGTTTGCCGTGCGCAACGCTCCAGAACCCACTCGGCATCGGCGGCGAGCAGCCCATCAGTATGGTACTGGTCACTTTTGGGCGAAGCATACCAGCTTAGTGTCCCGCCGAACTGCCCGGGCTTGAGACTGAAAATGTGTGGCTCCTCTTCCAAGCGGTCGCAGCCTGCCGGATTAAGCTCCAGCTCCCATGAGCCCGGATCATCGTGTCCGTTTGTGCCGATGGATTTCGGAACGTTATAATGATATAGTTTGCCGATCCGGCTTGCAAAGTATCCTTCGAGCCGGAAAGCCTGTGGCAAACTATGATGCGAGGGAATAGTCTGACGAAAAATCTGTGAGTTCCTTAATATCCCTGTAGTGTTGGGATGCAGGCCCGTGAGCATTGAATTCCGGCTGGGTCCGCATAGCGGGAACTGGCAGTAGGCCCGTTCGAATCGCACGCCACGCTCGGCCAGCCTGTCAAGATTGGGCGTTTTAACCAGCGGATGGCCATAACAGCCAAGTGAATTGTTCAGGTCATCTGAGATCAGGAAAAGAACATTCGGACGCTCCGTTGCACGGGCATGGCTGTGTAACGTCGAGAGAATCACAACTAACACCAACATCCATCGAGAAAGTACCGAACTGCTGGAACAAATGAATTGAATAAGAGTTTTCGATTCCATATCAACAATTTGCATCTGAAATTCTAAGCTATTTGTCACGGTTAACTCTCCTTCGTTTTTCTGTATTCACAATACTTTGGTAATAGTTGGTTAGAATAATTAACCTAAATTGTCTCTATCGTCAATAGCGTAAATGATAAGTAAAACCTTAGGCCAGACGGGATTGTCCGGCTGATTCAGTGTAGTTTATCTTTGCTCACTCTCCAGAATATCTCCGCGCATGCTGATTTTACCCGAAGTGAGCCCAACAACATGTTATTTTTTGGCTATATAGTGGCTTTTTAGAAACGTCATCGTATTCAATGAACAGAGTCAAAAAGAGAACTGACAAATCTTTCAATCTGCCAGCCTCTTGAATGTTCCGGGGAATAAAACCGTTGGATCGGCTACCTCCAACCATGAATGGGACCACAGTGACATCTAGCCTACGGATCAAAAAACTATTGCTTTATTGAATCGTAAACTGCTTGTCTGTTTTCTTCGGGTATCTTCACTTTGTTAAAAAAGGTCATCCCCAGGAATCGATCATTTTTCTTAAAATATTCCTTGCCCCATTTAATAATGTTCTTAATGTATTCCGGTCCCTTGGGTGGAAGTTTATAATGTAGCGGCATATCACGTCGGATCGTCGTGTGCAGATAAAATTTCAGCGGAGCCAAATGATCAATCACTTTCTCAATCATTTCTGGTTCCTTATCCCGATTTCTGCCTTCGCAATACGGCATAACGAAATCGAAGCCGACCTGCGCCAATGTCTGAGTGCGATGGCCCCGGTTATCCTGAAATCCGACAATATTGCCGTCAGTCACCGGCACGCCGGTATAAAAACCATATTTAAAATTGAGACTGTAGCATCATTACAGA
>DQCG01000717.1 GCA_003533825.1 Phycisphaerales bacterium | reverse complement strand
TTCCAGACGGTTCATCTTGTAGCCGAACCTGGCACGAGCAGTATCTTTGGTGGTGATGGCGGCAGCTACAGTTGCCAGAGCGGATTGAGCGGCGGTGGTAGTATCGATGCTTGCGCCGGCTGCATTGATGCTCAAAGCGCTGCTGGTCATATCGCAACCGGTGATATCAACTGCGTCGGTCGTTGCGGCGCCGAATTGAATCGATACCGAGGCAGAAGCATCATTGAGTAGATTGTTGCCGTTAAATGCCGTTGCTCCTGCGATACGGTTGATTTCTGCGGCCATTTCGCTGAACTCGTTGTTCATGATGGCTCGTTGTGCGGATGAATACGAACCAGTGGCAGCTTGCTCGGCCAACTGTTTCATACGCACGAGAGCTTCATCGATAGTTCCCATAGCGCCTTCGAACGTCTGTAACATACTGATGCCGTCCATTGCGTTACGAGAACCCTGCTGGAGCACGGCGATGTCGGCACGCATCAATTCACGAACCGCCAGGCCGGCTGCGTCGTCCTTTGCACTGTTGATGCGCAAGCCCGACGACAGCCTCTCGACTGACTGAGCCAGGGCATCGTAGCTCTGGCCTAGGTGGCGAGCAGCGTTTGCCGCCATAATGTTGTTTTTGATTGCTAACATATTTTTGACTCCTTTAATATAGTACCAGACAAATCTTTTGTGGCTCTGTCAAAAGCCCCCGAATATTAACTTGGACATGCAACGAGCACGCCATAAAGTCTGCTTCAATGGTCATTATCGGCCAGAATGAAAGAGACTTGAGGAATTTCTTTGATAGAAAACGCTTCCGTGCGGTTGGACCGGTAATCCGAATGAAATTGGGTCTGATACTGGAGAATTGTTGCCGGAGATAACGAAAAAATAGGATGAATTTTGCGAAATTATAGGACTATATTGGTGCAATTTATTACTTAACAGCTAATAAAATTAGCTAATAAATCTTCTTTCTAAGGTGTGTTATGATAAAAGGATAGTTCTTGCCGGGGATTTGCTTATTTCGTATTATCTGAGTAAATTATGCAGAAACCAGAGGGAAATGTTAATAATAAAAGACTGCTTGTATTTAATTGCCACGAAGCATGGGTATATCTGCTCGGGGTATTAGGCTATTCTCTTGATATAATCGTAGGTCTCAAGGGCAGGTACAAACAAACCTGGGATGAGCAGATGCGTCCGGTTCCGGCCAATTCACGCCTGTTAACTTTGCCGGAAGCGCAAAAGTCGCAGAGAAGATACTATTGTATCGTAACCCATAATATCACCGATTTGCTCGATATAAAGTACCGGCCCGAGCCGCGGCTTATGGTCATTCACTCCACGCTTGAGGGACGGGCGCTTGAGGAAACATCAGATATTGCCCCGCATCGGATGAGAGAAATGTTACATCAGTACGTAGAAATGGCCGGAGTCCACATGGTGGCTGTTTCTATGCTTAAGGGCGGATCGTGGGGTTTTACAGAGGATATTGTTCCTCTCGCGGTCGACAAAGATGATTATTTACCCTTCCTGGGGCAGGTGGCAATGGGGCTGCGTATCAGCAATTTTATTGATAGCCGGAAGAAGATTTTATTATGGGACTTTCATGAGAAAGCGTTTGATGGAGTTCCTGTTCGGCTTGTTGGGCATAACCCGGATATGCCGGGGGTGGCGGCTGCTAATGACTGGAATGATTTGAAGAAGATGCTACAATCTCATCGTTTTTACGTCCATACCGCTGCTCCCGAGCTTGAGGATGGATACAATACGGCCAGCCTGGAGGCAATGGCTGCCGGGATGCCCGTTTTAGGCAATCGGCACCCTGGTTCGCCTGTCGAGCACGGCGTCAGCGGCTTTCTCAGCGACGATCCCGAAGAGTTGCGAAAATATGCCGGGATATTGTTGGAGAATAGAAACCTGGCAGTGGAAATGGGCAGGCAGGCCCAAAAGACGGTTATCGAGCGTTTTTCAATGATCGACTTCAAAGAGGGCTTTCTGAGATCTATCGAGACCGCCCGCCACAAATGGGAAAGAAGAGAAATTGAGACCGGAAAAATATAGAGCTTCTTTACCTCGTTTCCTTTTTGAATATTAACCTGGCGATAGACGAGTAATGTGGTTAACTGTTAACCGAAATATACCCCGTCAGGTCCTGCCGGGCTCGGTCGGTTGGAGAAGTGGATACTTAACGGGGGCGTCTTTACAGCTATGGCTGGTATGAAAATCGAGGGCTCCTGATTTCGATTAACTTTCTGAATAAATTGTAAAAATCCTTACTTTTTTCCGCCCAGCTCCAGGATTCGATAGCCTTCAGCATATTTTTAGTCAATATCGTTTGATGATCTATTGCTGCTAAAGCGTGTTCCAGAAAGGCATCGATGTCCCACTTCACAATATATCCGTTTACTCCGTGTTCGATTAATTCCGGCATATTCCCGACCGGCGTGGACACTATCGTGCAGCCGCAGGATGCCGCCTCCAGGGCGGGATTTGGTGTACCTTCGGCTAAGCTCGCACACAAGTAGGTCGTTCCGGTGTTATACCAACGGGCCATTTGCCGGCTGGAATATTTCGCCGGACCGGCTGAGTTTATTAATCTTAAATCTAAATGCAGACCGTATTTTTCCAACCTGTCTCTCAGGGGAATAAGAATGTCGTCATAACCCTTTATCTTTCGATGAAACTCGGAACCGCACCAAAGGAGACTGGGCCTTCGATTTTCGACGGGTACATCGTATTTGAAAATATCCCTGTCTACGCCGTTGGGCAAATAAAAGGTATTCGGTAGTCGTCCTGATTTGTCCCACATTTGAAAATTAGTTATGATAACCGCATCGGAATATTCCCGAGCTTCTTCAAGCCAGTTGTTTGCATATCCCCAGCCGATATTAAAGGAAGTTGCGATTACCGGATTTTTACCAATCTGATTACAATATTCCGTCAGTTGACGAACGTGACTGAAAGGCAGGAAAAAAACCAGATGATAATCTTCTATATATAACAATTCTTCAAATGAAGAAGAAATTGTCACGGAAAAATCTTCCGGTGCGTATTTCATTAAGGCTTTCGCCCTGAAGTGATAAGCCCAGTCGGGGACATCGTAAACTATTAAGATATTGTATTTCATATCAGCAGATTAATAGAGCCATCGGTGATGAGCGCATCCTGCAATTCGGAGAGGTTCTCATAGCCGTTGTTGCTTGCCCACCACTCATTACTCTGGTTTTCATCCGGATTGTTTCCCGGCGTCCCCTGATTCGCCGAGTATTGCTGCTGTGCTCCCCCGCTTTGCAGCGACTGGTTCCCAAATGTGCCTTGCCCCGGCTGCTCCTCGTTGGAAAGCGTAACATCGAGGCGCCTTATCTGAATGCCGCAGTCTGCAAGGTTGTGGATAATCTGCGGCAGCGTCTGCTCGATCTCGAATCTGGTTTGTGTCTTACTAACCTCCAGCAGGCCGGTCAACTCAGAATCCTGCTGCTGGAATCTTATGAAGACCTTTCCCAATTCGGGTGGATTGAGGCGTAAGGTAATCTGTCGATCAGCACCTTCTTGGGATAAGGACCTGTGGATTGATTCAAGAATCTGTTTGCCAATATCTGCGGAGACATCGCCGGACGAATTCTGGGCGGGCATATTGGTGTTTGAAGCGTTCTTTGCGGAGGCGGAGGGCTGCTCTGTAATTTGAGTTTGGGAGTTGTTGTGCGAGAGTATCTGTTCGAGACCGTGAGAAGGGCTCTTGTTGGATGTTGATGCATCTCGACCTTTTGTCTGGCCGGCGGCTACTTGAACAGCAGCCATATTCAGCTTCTGGATGGTTGGATTTTCCGGGAGCTCGGCATGTGTGGATTCTTTGCCGTTGGTATTCAATAAATTCGAGAGTGTTTGCGAGGCGGTGGCCCTGGTATCAGACTCGGCAGGCAGCACAGCCTTTTTCGGATCAATCCCGGCGGACTGAGGCTGCGTTTCAGTGACTTTGGGCTGAACCGCCTGGAAGCCGGGATTCGCTGCCGCTGTTTTTCCTGTTGCAGTTGATATTTTGCTGCCGGTATTAGAAGGGATTTCCGATGCTAATTCTTTAGTTTTAGTAACTGCTTTTGCATCATCGACTGTCTTGGGTGATACAAGTATTTTCTCGGTGTTGTTTACTGTTCCGGGCTGGGTTTTGCCGGCAGTAGCATTCTTGGTTGTGCCGGGCAAGACGGCTTTTAAACCGTTTTGATCCCCGGATGTTGCAGGTAGAACGGTTTTGAGTCCTGATTGGTCTTTTTCCGGAGCGTGAAGAAGTTTGATTTCGGCTGATTTTGCAGCCTGTCCTGTAACTTGAGAAGATTTGTTAGTTTTAAAGTTAGCGATCAGTTGGGCAAGCCGGCTGCCAACCTTCATCTCGATTTTTGCGGGGGAACCTTCCTTGTTTTGTTCGGCGGCTGCTGGCTGCTCAGCCAATCCACTCTGTACTACTTCCTGCTGCTCGGCTTTGCCTGATGCTGCGTTTTGCTCTTTTGACTTAGTGCCATTCCTGGCCTCGCAGGGATGTTCGGAATCTATTTTTTTGCGAATCGCTTTAGGGAGCTCTTGAGGTGATTTGCTATCGGTCTTTTTGTCGGCTTCATGGTTGATATTATAGGTCGTTGGAGTCTCACGACTATTGATCTGAGGTTGTTTATCATCCGGGCTCAGGTGAAATTTGGTACCTTGTCTGGTTGCATCAGGCTTTGATGGACCCGAGTATGTGCCCGTTATTCCGGTAAGCATATTATCAATTGTCAATAAGTTAGCGTTCATATAGCAGTACCTAATTAGTTCCTGTTGCGGAAACGAAT
>DQCG01000696.1 GCA_003533825.1 Phycisphaerales bacterium | reverse complement strand
CCAAAGATGGCTTTCCAGGGGTACCCGGCAAGATCGATGTCATTGACCAAAATGTACTCACCCGCCAGACTGGTTTCGTCAGCGCCTATCGCCTGAAGTTGATCTGCCGTGGAAATCTCAATGGGTTGAGAAAACAGGCTGCTTGGCAATAACACTATTGCCACAAATGCTAAGGCTAAAGTCTTCATAATAAATCCTCCTAAAAAAGTTAACATTACTTGTTTACTCACTTAGACCCACAAGGGCATCTGTTAAAGTCTTCACATAAATCCTCCTACAAAGGGTTAACATTTTTTGTCTGCTAATTCAGGCCCACCAGGAGATCCGGATAGAGTCGAATACCATCAATATATATCAAGCCTGTGCCCGGTGTGCTCTTATCTCCGATTCTGATAGTCAGTGTCTTCACATGGCTCAGGTCTACACCCTGAGCGGCAATCTCGGCCAGATCGATCAACCACTCGGTCCATTCAGCAAAAGTCGTGGCATCAGGATTGTCCGGATGGTGGGCAATGCCGGTTTTGCCGGTCGTATCCTCGACCACTACATAGATTTTTTCGGGGTTATTACCAATCGCGGGGTCATCAGAGGACACACGCCCATGAACAGCTATGCCAAGCGTGGTCACATCATGCAGGGTCCAGTTAGTAAGATAGTCCAGCGTCAAGGTTGCCTCAGAGTACCTGGCGGAATTATTGTCATAGTAAAGGGGTAATGACTGACTGCCGTCATAAACAATCGTATGCTCCATATAAGAAGGTTGAGAAGGGGGTTGAGCAGGGTCATAACCAACGAGCGCTCCGTTTGTCGTCGGTGTTAGATAACCGTCCAACCACGACCCAAATATTGTGTGGCTCTCGGGATCAGGCGGGTCAATGTCATTGTAGGACTCGAAATCGTCCACGATCAAATAAGCGGCCACCGTGAAACACCATACGTAACCTTCAGAGACACTGCCGTCGTTGTTGATCTCGTCAATGCGCCAATAGTATGTTTGGCCCATCTGCAAATCGTCCGTGGTATAATCAATGCCACTCTGACGGCTGCGATAAAGTCCTGTAGTATCCTCCGGAGTCGCCTGGGCAACCAGATGGGCATCCGTACCAAGGTAAACATCGTGCTCGATCGCATTATCGCCGGGCTTCCAGGTCAGCCTGGAAATCCCTTCAATGTCTACAACGCGCCGGTGGGTGGGAGTTGGATCCCAGGCGACTGCGGCATCGCGCCTCATCGCACTCTCTAATTCCTCCACAGACAGGGCACGCTTGTAGATTCTGACATTATATATCGACCCGGACCACCGTCCGCTGACAAGATCCCCGCCAATATATAAAGCATTTTCTCCCTGCTCGAGAAGCGTTATAGCCACCCTGGTCTCGATTCCGTTGCGATAATAGGTCAGGGTGGTTCCATCTTTGGTGATAGCATGATGTGTCCATACACCATCTAGCAAGTCGGGGTAATCAAGACCCCCAACTGCTCCGTGGTTCACAGTATACTCACCGGTATTAACGAAGTATTCGAACTTGGTCGGTGTAAACATAATAAATCGAGGATAATCCACACCCACGTCACGATTGCCCAGGATGGTCTCAAATTCGCCGGTCCCATCCCCTTCCTGCCTGGCCCAGAACGCCCAGGTAAAGTTGTCAGTGGCGCCTATGGCAGGGATTTTCCCCGCCTTCACCACGGCTCCGGTCTGATCGTTGCCGTTGAAGGTGAGGACCATCCCCTTGTCAGGGTCGTCCACCCAAACATTGCCGTCGTCGCCCAAGCCTCCGTTAAGGTAAAGGATCTCTCCGTGGTTTTCGTGCCCGGACCAGTCAATTACCGAGTTGCCGCTTCCTTCATCGAGCTTCCACCAACCCAAGAGATCCGGATCGTGAATCGTGAGGATTGGCAGCGTACTGAATGTCCAGACGAACCCCTTCCATTTGGCGCCTGTGGCCTTGGCCTCATCCACGCGCCAGTAGTATGTAGTGCCCCTTTGGAGTTCGCCGGGGTCGAACGTCGTTGTTGTGCCAACGGTCCTTCCTTTATACTCGGGCGAGTTCTCATCCGCATTATCCACCGTGTCTTTGTCGGTGCCAAAGTACACGTGATGGAAATCGCCATTTGCGCCCGCCCGCCAATTGAGTTCGACGTCCGTTAGCTTGTTCCTGGCCCAATCAGCCGGATTGGGCGTGTTAGCGATCATGGGTAGAACAGAGAACGACCACAGATCGCCTGTACAAATCGTGGTCTTGTCGGTCTCGACCGCGTCCACGCGCCAGTAATAGATCTGGCCAGGTTCAAACCCCGCTGCATGCACATACAGTTTCGACGCAAACGGTTTGTTGTCAGCAACCAGCAGGAGGTTATCCGGATCGGTCCCTAAGTACACGTCGAAGTACCCGGCGGTGTGATCTGTTCCGGGAGACCACCTGAGTATGCGATTGGTGGGCTTTACGTCAATGGCTCCATCCGCAGGATTTGGAAAAATGGACTTCAGACGAATCAAGGGCGAGAGATACGTGCCCAAGATGACTACGGGATCAGAGCCAATGCCGGGGCCGGCCCAGGCCACGGCCAGGTGGTCTCCACCATCACCTTCCACGTGCCTGGCCTCGATATAGTATCGGTTGCTGTCTTCGAGATGAATTGCACCGGACTGTTGCGACGGAAACTTGGTCCACTCCTGCGGGACTGTCCACTCAGCGACGTTGGCGATTCGGGTTGCGCTGCCGGGATCCTCGCCCTTGCTCAGCCATAGTTCACTGCCATCATCGCTGGCGATCCAGAAGAAATACGTGCCGGTATCGGGTGGGTACAGGAATCCCCGAACGCGCGTTGAGTAGGTGTCAGCCCAGTCGGTCTCGCCTTCCAGGCTGGTACGGTACTCCCACGTATCCGGCTGATACGGCCATTTGTCGCTATTATAAAGAATGTCCAGGGTACCGCCTATCCCGTCCCAATACTCGAATAGGATCTCGCCTTTCTCTCCCAGAGCGCCGGCTGTACCGACAAGACAAAACAGCCCCCAAACGACGGCGAAATACACTGACTTCTTAAACATGATTAATCTCCTTCCTAATTGACCTCAAACCGGGCATTCCTAATAGTGTACGATTTAATGTGGATACCCTCTTTTATTTAATTGCTATGGCATACCTCAGTGTATCGAATGGTGTAACTTCCTGCACAGAACCATCGACGCAAACGGCGTTGCTTACGCCGCCGCATCCACTGCCGCTTCTCATGGCAGAGTAAATCTTACGCACGCCTACCCTGTGATACTCGCCAAATGCGTCAGTATAAGGTGGAGGATCATCGGGATTGAAATCCTTTACCCATTGCAGGCTGGCACTAGCGCTCCAGAATGTACATAAAGAATTGTCGTTAAATATATTCCCATTAATGCTGTTTCCGTTTTCATCGTTCATTTGCCAGATGCATTCTTTACCGGCGAAAAATGTTCGATTTGCATGTTTGACCATAGTGATCTTGGGAATGATGGGTTTGTCGGCGTTAAGCCACCAGTTGAAACTGTAAGTGGAGCCGAGCTTTCCACGTTCAGGCCATTTCTCCCGGTAAACGCTCTGGAATACCGGGCAGATATTACTTTTGACATTAGCATGTAAATATGGAATGTAGGCCCCATCCGGCTTGAGATTATATTCTGCCGGTACCGACGGGTTCCACTCCCCGGCTAAACTTATCGCTTCATCCATAGTCTTTCTGGAATAAATCCCGGTGAATGATTCCGGCAAGCCATCATCCCAGTCAGCGGTGTACAATCGCATCACGAGACCGTAGCTTCTCAGGTTTGATTTGCAGAGGATATTCCTGGCCTGCATACGAGATCTTTGCAAACCCGGCAATAAGATAGCCATCAACACCGCGACAATAGCGATTACGACTAACAGTTCTATAAGAGTGAAAGCCCTTTTTTTCATTGTTCTATCCCCCTGAATTAAAGATCGTCCACCATCAACAAAATCCACGTGGTCTTCTTCATCATCTTACTCCTCAAACAAAAATTGATAATACAATTGCTTACTCAAAGCCGGTTCAGTCAATAAATCCCCGGCTAAGGGTTTTTGCGCTCAAGTTCCAATGCAGGTTCGGCAAACATACTCCAACAGTATAAATTCTCCTGAGGTGTTGTTGTTATGAGTGTCAAAAAACGATTGCTGGGATTGAGTTGTATGTCAATCTGATCAGATTCAAAAGGATCTGTGCCCAGCTCTCGGGAATATTCTGTCCGTCCATCCACCAGCACCCAAAAGGTCACCTTCACCTGAGCGTAATCTTTTTCTTCTTGTATATCTGGTAATGTCTCCGAGATACCACAGTGGGCCCGGAAACGAGAAATTAAAATGTTCGACATGCTCGCGCGGATGTTATCCAGATCAAAGGTGATTCCTACATTTGCACAGGCTCCGATTGAGGGCTGCTCTGGTGTTTCATAGCGGTGTCCCGCCAGGCGCCCTGCATGAACATACTGATCGTCAAAAACAGCCCCGCATACAATCCCATCATAGTATGTCCCGTGAGTGCTCGGGCAATCGTCGAACAGTAGCCCGGTAGAGGTGACGGTGGTTGATTGGTCACTACCGTTAGGAACAAAGATCCCGTCAATGAACGGAAGCTTCTCAATACTGATAAATCCTGATCCGACCCTATATCCGCTATTATTTAGTGGGCGACGGAGGATAGTCTCCCTGAATGTAAAACTGGTATAATCTTTCGTAGGATCCAACGCCCGACCTTGTACGCCCGTTCCAAAACCATTACCTCCTCCCACGACATCAGCCAAATCCAGACGCTTTCCCGGTATACTGAAACAACTGCCGGCCTTGGGCATGTGACGCACGAATAGATTTGGACGATCATCCAGTGATTTAAGCCCGATGCGGCCAGCTTGATCTACATGCGCAGCTTGCCCTTCTGTAGCAATTTGGGAGGAGGTCGCATCGCCCACGCCCACGTTACCTTCGAACACATGAACCTCAGCACCATTCGTCTGTCCAGTTGACAATCCAAACTCGGTACCATAATCGACAACTGTTGCCCAGGGGGTTTGCACTCTAAAGCCCACAGCCTGAGAGGGAACATTAGCCGTCATTGATCCATTTTCCAAGGCCATTTTATTAGAGGACTGTAGCTTGAACGTACAGGGCGCCTGGATAAGCACCTGGGTACCCTGCTTGAAGGTCAGTTGAGCATAACCCTGTTCGAGTGTCATTGAGCCACGACGTAACTGAGGTTCTTGCCGAGGAACACGCCACACGGCGTGGGAGGAGTCGTCTAATGTGGCCACCACCCGATGAGTAAACCAATAGTGAATCCCGCCCAATATGACAAGGACAAAAACACCACAAATGGCTGTCCTTACACCAATCCTGACAACCCGTTTCAGCAAGATATCCAATTTCGTTGCACAAGCCCGGCAGGCAGCATAGAGATCGAAAGAAGGCCTTGGGAGTGAAGACTGTGATCTGTTCAAATCCTCCTGCTCAGCCAAAAAGGCATGTAATTGTTGCTCTGCCCGTGCCTTGATTTGATGCACCTTATCGGCATCCAGTTTTTCTGGTTTCATAATGGATTCCGTGGCGACCTGATCCGTGTCGGAGAAATCCTTGTTGGTTCCGGTGTCTGCCGAGGTGGGGACAATAAACTGTTCAATTGACTCCTTAAGATCTTCTTCCAAGAACTCATTGCGAATACAGCTATTGAGAAGGCCATAGCGTGCAAACAGCCGGGCGAAATCGGCATCTTCCAGAAGTCTGGAGCGCAACTCATTGGCCTGCTCAGGGGTCAGTCGCTCATCCATATACAGGTGTATTAGTTTTACAGGATCCGTCATGTCACTTTCCAAAGAACGTCAGTCTTCTTTTGCACACAGTTCGCCAGCGCTTCACGCACGCGGCACAGTATAATGTAAACAGCATTGCTCGACAGGCCCAGTCGCTGGGAAATATCCCGAATTTCCATTTCCCGGAAATAGCGGAGCTTCAGGACATGCCTGGGCCGATCGTTGAGTGACTCGATACACGTATGCAACGCCTTTTTGATGCCTTCCGATTCATCATGAATGACGTGGAAAGCACGTTCAATCCTCTGCAGAACCTTCTCGTCAAAAATGATCTGTTCTCGCCCCTGGGAGCGAAAATGATTCACCACCTCGTACCGGGCAATCCTGAGAATCCAGGGGAGCACCTTTCGGGATGGATCAAGACGATCATATTTCTCCGCAAAAATAACCGCAATATTTTGA
>DQCG01000282.1 GCA_003533825.1 Phycisphaerales bacterium | reverse complement strand
AGCCATCGAGGGCGAAGGATTCGAGTTCCAGGAAATGTATCCTAAGTTCCTTTCGGAGGCTGAAGCAGAGGGAAACAAACCTGCAGTATTTTCTTTCAAGCATGCACTTGCGGTCGAGGAAATTCATCACGGCCTCTATTCAAAAGCGCTGGAAGCGGTTAAATCGGGTTCAGACCTGCCTGATACAAAAATATTCGTCTGCCCGATATGCGGCAATACCGTCGAGGGCTCGGCGCCGGATAAATGTCCGATATGTGGTGCATCCAAAGAACAGTTCGAAGAGATGACTTGATGCGGCGTTTTTTAGGTCCAGTGGCTTTACAGGAATGCAAGCCGGTGACTGATAGAGAATTGATGTTTATTGGAGAAAAGAGCGGTGTCGAATTCCGATAGCAGGGCGTGGCGGTGTAATGTGTGTGGATACGTTCATTATGGCTCCGAGCCGCCTGATATGTGTCCGATTTGCGGCTCACCTAAAGAGGCCTTCGAACCCCAGGCAACTGAGGTTAAATCCATCTCTACGCCCCAGGTAGGAAGCTGGCGCTGTTTGAACTGTAACTACGTACATTCAGGTTCGCAGCCGCCTGAAATATGTCCGGTCTGTGGTGCATCAACGGATTGTTTTGAACCTGTCAGTCAGGCGGCGGACAAAGTTTCACCGGCTGAGAAGGTGGGAAAGGCCGTTGTCGTAGGCGCTGGAATTGCCGGCTTGGCAGCAGTAGAGGCAATTCGGGCCGCTTCGCCGGATACTGATGTCACTTTGATTTCCAAAGAGAACCGGTTGCCGTATTACCGCCTAAATCTGACTCGTTACCTGGCCGGTGAAATCGATGAAGACGAGCTGGCGATAAAGGCGCAGAGTTGGTTCGAGGAAAACCGGATTAAGCTTTTATTGGATGCCGAAGTCTCAAAATTGAATTTGACCGGCAAGGCTGTTGAATTGCACAGCAGCCAAAGCGTATCATTCGATAAGTTGATTCTGACTGTCGGCGCCCATCCTTTCATGCCTCCGTTTCCGGGGGCATATCGGGACGGTGTGGTTAATCTTCGCACACTGACCGATGCCAAAGAGATATTGAAGTCGGATCTGGCGGGTAAGAAATGTACCTGCATCGGCGGCGGCTTACTCGGATTGGAAACAGCCGGTGCTTTAGCCCGGCGCGGGGCCGATGTTACCCTCCTGGAAGGGTACGGGTGGCTCCTGCCGAGACAGTTAAATCAAAGTGCCGCCGAGATTCTTGCCCTGCATGTAAAGAGCAGCGGCATCAAATTGCGTACAAAAGCCCGCACCCGGGAGATTCTCGGGGATGAACGAGTGCGGGGTGTCTTGCTCGAAGACGGCAGCACAATCGATGCCGATTTGCTCGTGGTCGCTACAGGCATTCGCTCGAACAGCTATCTGGCTCGCACCGCCGGCCTGGATGTGAATCAGGGAATAGTAGTTGACAATCTGCTGAGGACTTCGCATCCGGATGTGTTTGCCGCAGGTGATGTGGCCGAACATCGAGGCTTCGTTTATGGAACGTGGGCGCCGTCTCAGTACCAGGGAAGTATCGCAGGTATGAATGCGGCGGGAGCCAATGCTGAATTTGGCGGTATTCCGCGATCAAATGCGCTGAAGGTCCTCCAGTTCGAATTGTTCAGCGTTGGACAGGTTGAACCAGTGGACGGCAGCTATGATGTTATAGATAAAGAGGCTGATGGGCATTATTTCCGGTTTGTCTTTCATGACAGTCACCTGGCCGGGGCAATCCTGCTCGGGGATGCCAAACTTGCCACTCAGGTCAAGAAGGCCGTTGAAGGCAAACATGATTTCTCTGCATTGTTGGCGAAACATCCCGATGCCGATGATGTGTTGGATTTTGTTGGATAGATCATGTTTTAACTGCATTTCTTTGATAAAAAACTCCCTTTTCGAATTTGTGTTGTTAATATATTGAGCGTGTATGCGCTAATATCCATAATTATAGCGTTGGCCGTGCTGGTGACACTGCTGCGGCTGAAGGTTAAAATCGGCGTTTCTATGCTGGCTTCGGCCTGCTTGGTGGGGGTGTTGCTCGGCGTCTGGCCGGCGGATCTCGGAAAGGGATTGGCCGAAGAATGGCACAGCCAGCCTCTGACGCGAACGACCGGCTACCTTTTCGTCTCGCTGACCGCACTGCTGCTGCTGGTGAACGTCATCGGCACGGCGATGGAAGAGATCGGCCTGTCGCAAAAGCTTGTCCCGGCCATACAGGGGCTGTTCAAAAGCCGCCGCTTTGCCCTGGCGCTGATTCCGCTGATGATGGGAATGCTGCCGACGCCCGGCGGGATTATGCTCTCGGCGCCGATGGTTCGGGAGGCCGGCGACAAGATAGGCGTCGAGCGCAGCCGGCTGGCCGCGATAAACTTTCTGTTCCGGCATCAATGGGAGGCGGTCTGGCCGCTCTTTCCGGCGGTGCCGCTCATTCAAAGCCTGCTCGGCATCTCCGCCTTGAGGCTCTTTTGCTACCACATTATGCTGACCGGTGCGGGTATCCTGGTCGGCGTTATTGTGCTGCTGATGTTTGGCATCCCGCCGAAACGTCCCGAGCACGAGCCGGCTAAGCGTCACATGGGTTATCACCTGATGGATTTCTTTCACGCTTTCTGGCCCATTGTTTTTACCGCCGGTTTGTATATTGGCCTTGATGTCCCGCCGGCGGTCGGAATATTTTTTGCTATCATCGGGTTGCTCTTGATACACCGGTTTCCGTTTAAGAGATGGCTGTCGGTATTCAAGGCCGCCCGCGAGCCGGACATGGTCCTGCTGATTTTCGGCGCGCTTTTTTTCAAGCTCAATATCGAGACCAGCGGAGCGATTGGCAGCGTCGTCGATTTTCTTATCAGCGTTCATGTCCCGCCGTATTTGCTGCTGTTTTTGCTGCCGATGCTGGTCGGCTTTACGACGGGAGTCACCACGCCCACAGTGGCGATTACGTACCCGTTCCTGATCGCCTTTATCGGCACGGGCCCCGGCGCCAAAATGGGGCTCGAAACCCTCGCCTTTTCCGGGCTGCTTTTCGGCCTCTGGGTGACACCGGTCCACCTGTGCCTGCCCTTGTCGGCGAGTTATTTTCAGACTTCCCTGCTCAAAATTATCTTGAAGACAGTGTTGCCGGCCATAGGTGTTGCTATTGCCGGAGCACTGATGGCTTTCTTCTTCGGCTAAAAAAATATTCGTTTATCGAGGGATGCGAAATTGCTTAAAGGTCGTAATACGTTTGAAATCGTTTTTCTTGTGGGTTTTGTTGCAGGCTCTGTGGTACGCAACGCCTATATGGCTAGATGCAAAGGCGTCAAGCTCGAAAAGCAATGCAGCAACGTGCTGGATTTTATATTAGTCTCAACTGCCGGCGTGGGAATGATTGTGCCCCTTTTGTATTTGTTTACGCCGTGGCTTGATTTTGCGAAGTATAATCTGCCGGGATGGAGCGGCTGGGTGGGTATAGTGGCTTTCGCCGGGGCGATTTTCATGTTGTGGAGATCACACGCCGACCTCGGCCGCAATTGGTCGGCGAAACTGCGGATTACAGGACAGCACTCGCTCGTAACTAATGGCGTATACCGTTATATAAGACATCCGATGTACACGTCCCACACACTTTGGGCCATCGCACAGGGACTTTTACTGTCGAACTGGCTTGCGGGCTGGGCGTTTCTGGTGCTTTCGCTCCCTTTGTACATAGTGCGGATTCCGAAAGAAGAGCGAATGATGCTCGAACATTTCGGCGAGGAATATCGACAATACATGAGCCGAACCGGCAGGCTGGTTCCTCGTGTGTGGAAATGAATATAAGACCCGGAATGAAAATCCTCCGAGCTAATTTATAAACGAAATTGAAGTCGCTATACCCTTTAATGGTTCATTTATCAGGTTAATGTTCCGTGCAAATAGTCAATAGAAAATAGTAAATAGTAAATTTAAAAGTCTTGTAGGCTGCCTTTACCCTTATACAATAACTGCCAAGAGCATATTTTTGCCGATTCGAATAAAAGGAAGGGCAATCAGATGGACCGCAGAACATTTTTGAAGACCGTACCGGCTGTCACGCTGCTGGCCGGAACAAAATCCGGCTTCGGCCAGGAATTAAAACCGATTACACTTGTCGATCCGCAGAGGGACGGCGGCAAATCTGTACTGGCTGCCCTTTGGGACAGAAAGACTACCCGCAACATCGGCACTGAGAAACTCCCGGCGCAGGTGCTGTCCAATCTTCTCTGGGCGGCATTCGGTATTAACCGTCCGAAGGGGCCCTTTGCCGGCGGGACGGGAAGAACCGCGGCATCGGCCAGCAACTCCCAGGAAATCGACCTTTATGTCGCATTGGCTGAAGGAGTCTATCTATACGATGCGGATACTCACATCCTGAAGCCTGTTGCCGCAGGTGACTTCCGCCGAAGGTCCGGCAGGCGTGCCGCCGCCAGGGCGCCTGTGAATATTTTCTACGTCGTGGATATTGCCAAATACGCCAAAGCGCCGTTCCAGGAGCCGGGCCTGAAGGACCCGGAGGTGCAGAAGTCATATTATTACGTTGCTACGGGTCTTATCGCTTCGAACGTGTATCTTTTCGCCGCATCGCAGGGCCTTGCCGCCCATTTCCACAATTGCGATAAGCGGAATACACCCAGGGAGTTCCAATTACGGTCGGACCAGCGAGTCCTTTTCTCCCAGACGGTAGGTTACCCGGCGAGTTGAGCGACCCGCATGCTTAAGTTTATAAAACGTAATTGCAAGGAAAACGAAAATGTCGAACAAACTGACCCGTCGGCAGTTCTTGAACAAATCATTAACTACAACGATGGCTGCGGCATCGACCGGCACACTCTCGGCGGCAAATATAAAATCCTCTGCCGATAATTTGCCCCTGCGCAAAATTGGAAACGTTACCGTCAGCAGGCTGATAATCGGCGGCAATCCCATCAGCGGCAACGCTCACAGCAGGGACCTGCCGTACGTATCTTCGTTGATGAGGCGTTATTTCACCGATGAAAAGTGCGTTGAGACCCTGCACATTTGCCAGCAGTGCGGCATAAATACGCTCCAGTTTCGAACCGACAGCCACATTGTCAGAATTCTGGACAAATACTGGAAGCAGGGCGGCAAGATGCAGTGGATAGCCCAAATCAAGCCGCGAAAGCCCGATATCAGCGATATAATGAATGACATAAGAATGGCATTCGATAACGGGGCAGTGGGGGGCTATTTGCAGGGCCAGGTCGCCGACAGGCTCGTGCAGGAAGGACGTATCGATCTTGTGCAAAAGGCCTTTGAGAATATTAAGGCAAATGGAAAAATCGCCGGCGTGGGCGGCCACTTGCTCGATGTTATCATTGCGTGTGAAAGAGCGGGGATAAAACCTGATTTTTATATGAAGACCCTGCATCGCGGCGATTACTGGTCTGCCGGCATAAAGCCTAAAAACGACAATATCTGGTCCATAACCCCGGAAAAGACAATCGAGTTCATGAAAAATGTCCACAGGCCCTGGATTGCTTTCAAGGTCCTTGCCGCCGGCGCAATTCATCCGCGCGAAGGATTCGAATTTGCATTTGAAAACGGCGCCAATTTCATCTGCGTTGGTATGTTTGACTTCCAGGTCAGAGAGAATGTTATTATAGCCAAAGACACATTAAACAAAATGGGCCGGTATCCATCGATTGCCCACGCTGAATAACGGGAAAATCTTGATTGGACAATAATGGACCGCCATTCCTGTCCCACATCCTGACGTGGGATAAACCTTAGCAGGAACTTGGTTGCCTAATCCACTAATTCTCCAATTCACTGAGTTTTTTTTATTTTTCTTTATTTTACAACTTTCATAGTGTAAGTTTATC
>DQCG01000073.1 GCA_003533825.1 Phycisphaerales bacterium | reverse complement strand
ACAGGGATCATCGTGCAGCTATAATTGTCTTGTCATATTTGCAGAGGCATAGTGAATTTCCGCCTATTAGTGACTGTGCGCGACTTGAATTAAACGCTGCCGCACAGGATTTGGTGTTGGAGGTCTTCATCAGGAGGAGATGGGTTGCTCCACAAGGAACAGAATCAGGCTGCTCTCGGTCCTCGGCTGCGGGTTGACTGTCGCTGAGCGCGCCGGAGCTGCCATAAAGGGAAAAGGAGGATGGAAAGATGAAAGAGAACTCGCGAGCAAATCTTCGGTATTCAGCTATCAGGTGCGTCGCCCTGCTGTTGGTGGCTTCGCTGGCTGGTTTGTCGGGCACCCGTGCGTATGGCCAAGCCGTCAGATGGACCGGCGCCGGTGGAGACGACAACTGGTCCAATGAGTACAACTGGGAATTCCCTCCTATACTTCCCGGCCCGGCCGACGTCGCCAAGTTCGACGCAACCTACTCACCCGGCAGGAGCGCTGTTGATATTGACTTCAGTATCGCCGGACTGAAGTACGTTGGCAACAGCACTCACGAGCTGGATCTTCTCGGCTCTTATCTGCAGGTTGACGATTTTGTCCAGGTCGGCAGCGACAAGAGCAAGGGTGGGACTGGGGCAATTGTAGATTGGACCAGCAGCGGCACGGGCGGCACCCTTGGCATCGGCAATCCGGGAGCCCTGGGAACCTTCCACCTGGGCGTCAATACTTCGCCCGGCGACGTAGCGAACATTGCCTCGCTATTCCTACATGACGTGACCGTGGATGCGTACGTCAGTGATCTTTCCATAGGTCGCAAGACCAGCGATAGTTTCTCAGCTATAGCCGACGGTACTCTGACGTTGGGCGAGGGTTCGACTCTGAATGTCGGCACCGCAGATGATCTGGCGGTCGTCAATATTGGAAGAGAAGGATTCGCCACGTACATTTATCCTACTGACGGCAGAGCTGCCGGGCTGTTGGATGCCACACTTGGTACTGCTAATTTTAACCTGAGTGAGCTGAATATCGGGCTGGGAACGGCGGGCCACGACAAGAGCAGAGCAACGGGCACTCTGCGGACAGGGCTGGGCACCAACATAACCACAGCAACTGCCAAAGTAGGCGTGGGAACGCATGCCACGGGTACCGTGGACATGGACGGAGGGCTGTTGACTATAAAGGATGACCTTTGGATCGGACACCAGGCGGGCAACGGCTCGGGCCCGGCGAACGGAACCGTGACCGTGAGAGGCAGTTCCAGCCTCTACGTAGGCACGACCGACGCGCCGGCGACGATGAACATTGGATTGAATTCATCCGCTGCCGGCGAAGCGCTGGGACTGTTTAGTGCCACCGACGATACTTCGGATGTTCGCCTGAATCTAAGCGAGCTTAATGTCGGACGTCATACCGGCGGGGGCACGTCTAGCGGAGGCCTCGCCACAGGGACGTTGGAGTGGAACCAGACCGAGGCGATTCACGCCAAAAAGGTCTATTTCGGCCGCGGCGGCAGTAGTAAGGGGATTCTGGACGTGCAAGCAGGAGAGACGTTCAAACTGGGCGATAAGTATAAGTCGGTCTCTTTCCTGGGCATCAGCTATCATGACACCATAAACCGGGGAACCTCGACTGCTCATCTTGACCTGAGCGTGAACGATCCCTTCTTCGAGGCGTACATCGGTGACGATCTTTCCATAGGTCGCAAGACCAACCTAAATACCTCCACCACGGCTAACGGCAGTCTGAAGTTGGGCAGTAATTCCATCCTGCATGTTGGCACTGCCAATGATCCGGCGGTTATCAATATTGGAATGCAGGGACATACCATATACAAGTATGCTGATCTTGTCGGTGGCGCTACTGGAGTGTTGGATGCCACGCAGGGTACTGCCGATTTTCATCTGAGCGAGTTGAATGTCGGGTACGGAATGGGGATGTGGGGCGACAGCACGGTAACGGGCACATTAAAGTGGGACCAGGAGGACCAGGTGCTGGATGCGACAAATGTCTATTTCGGTCGCGGCGGTTCGACTGAGGGAATTCTGGAAGTCCCCAAATATGGAACATTGAAGCTGGGCTCGGCGGCCGATCCGGTTTCCATGCTGGCCATCAGCTACAATGATACGGGCGGAGAAGGCACCTCGAATGCTCATCTCGATTTTACGGTGACCGATCCGGTCTTCGAGGCCCACATAGGTAGCGATCTTTCGATCGGACGCAAGACGAACCAAAGCGGAAAAGATTCGGCGAACGGGAGCCTGACGTTGAGCAGTAATTCCACTCTCCACGTAGGTACGACAGATACCCCTGCGGTGGTGAACATTGGAATGAACGAAGGCCATCTCGGCGACGCGACGGGGAAATTTACCGCAATCGATGATGCCGCCACTGTTGATCTGCACTTGAGTGAGTTGAATGTCGGGTGGGATATCGGCTACGGGGGAATTGACAACAAGAGCACGGCCACCGGAACGTTGGAATGGAACCAGACCGAGGCGATTGACGCCGACAAGGTCTATTTTGGCCGCGGCGGGAGCACGGGCAAGTTGAATGTGTCAGAGGGCGGGACATTTAGACTGGGCACGCAGGACGATCCGATCTCTTTCTTAGGCATCAGCTATCATGACAACGGGGCCCCCGGAGCGTCGAGCGCTGATCTTGATTTCACGAAGGAGAATCCGACTTTCGAGGCCCACATTGCCGACGAACTTTCGATAGGTATCAAGGCCAGCAGCAGCCTCTCAAACTCGGCTAACGGCAAGCTGAAGTTGGGCAGTAATTCCACCCTGCGTGTTGGCACTGTCGATGACCTGGCGGTCGTCAATGTCGGAAGGGAAGGATATACGAATGTATATTACAAGCATGACGGCAGCGCTACGGGGCTGTTGGATGCCACGGAGGGTACTGCCGAATTTCATCTGAGCGAGTTGAATGTCGGGCGACGAGCACCTGGTTGGACAGGCAGCACGGTAACGGGCACTCTCAACACGGGCCCGGGCAGCACAATAACTGCGACAACTGCCAACATTGGCGTGGGACCCGATGCCACCGGGACGGTGGATATGGCCGGAGGTTTGTTAACAGTAGAGACTATCAACATGGGAGCCGGGGGGACGTTCAATTTCACTGAAGGACGATTGGGCATTGGGACATTTAACACATATTTAGAAAGCGGTTCTCTGGACCAGCAGGGTGGAACGCTGGCGCCGGGCTTTTCGCCTTTCGATACCTCTTTAGCGGGGATCGCGACGATCAACGGTGACTATCGTCTCGCGTCAAAAGGCACGCTGGAAATCGAGCTATTTGGGCTTATAGCCGGTTCTGAGTACGACCAGTTGTTCGTAAACGGTACAGTCAACCTCAACGCCGATCTCGGCATCGGAGGAATTCTGGATGTGGAGCTTGGATTCGCCCCTCAGATTGGCGATGAGTTTATTATCCTGGAAAATAATGACGTAATCGACTGGGACCTGATTAGCGGAACCTTTGCAGGACTTCCCGAGGGTTCCCTGTTTTCTACGGGGTATCTTGGCTCGTATTATCAATTCAGCATAAGCTACGTGGGTCATACAGGCAACGACGTGGTGATTACCAGTGTTGTTCCCGTTCCTGGTGCGAGTTTGCTGGCCGGCATTGGTATCTTATTTAGCACTTGGCTTTTGCAGAAGCAGGACACCAAAGGAATGCGAAGACGCAGATTTACAGCGATGCTGCTCTCTGATTAGGATTTTCTTGTGCCGAAAACGTATTTTTAATGTTCCGGTTCATTCGGTCCGGCTGTTTGCACTTCTAATGCGATTGTTTTCTTGCTTTTTGTATCGAATTCAATATACTTGTTTGCGAGAGGTAGGTATATATAGTTCGTTGGAATGAGGTTATATGGGCAGGCAACACGGCATCACAAGAAGAACGTTATTTGGAGCAGGCATCGTCTTTATTTTGTATTTGTTGCTGCCTTTGGGTGTAATAAATGATGCACTTTGCGGGCCGCAAATCCCAAATGAGCGAAGGTTGAAAAAAATGCCCTATCCGAAAGGGACTTTGAATCTTGAGGAAATCCCTTTTAAGATATTGTTCGAAACCTATCGTAAAACCGATGGCAAAGAGAACTGGGAGCTGTACCAAATGAATGCGGACGGCTCCAGCCCGGTCAACCTTACCCAAACGCCCGACTTGAATGAGATGTATCCGCACGCCTCTCCCGACGGCACGAAAATCAGTTTCGTTGTTGATGAAGGAAGAGGAAGAAGAAGGGTTCGCAGTGTCTATTACATGAATATCGACGGGACAGACAGGGTCAAAATCGCCACCAATGCCCGCCAGCCGTGCTGGAGTCCCGATGGTAAAAAGATTGCGTATCTGAGGGGAGAGTACGAGCGATATAGTACGAGAGAGTATGCGACATCGGAACTTATCATTTACGACCTTGAGAGCCGGCAGCATAAACCTCATCCAAACACATCTTTGCACCACATTTACGCGATTTGCTGGTCGCCCGACGGCAAGTGGTTTTTCGGTGTCGTACATGGCGGTATGGGCTACAGCGACACGATTCTGGCTTTTGACGCCAAAGGGATACGGGTATTTGACCTGGAGAAGTGGGGGGTAAGGGGATGTAGACCGGAGATCAGTCTCGACGGCAAAAAAATGACATGGGGTGAAACTGACTGGGATTTGTGTGTTGCCGATATCGACCTGACAGGCAGCGAGCCCAGGATTTCTAATGTAACGAAAATTGTCAAATGCCTGCGTGCGGCGAAAGTCTATTACGTCGATTTCTCGCCGGACAGCAGGTATATCACGTTCAGCTTCGGTCCTTCCAGCGGCGGACAGCAGGTGGGCGGCCGGGCGAGGGGCTGGAATATCTGCGTAACCGACCTGTCAGGGAAATGGGTCAAAATTACCACGGACGGCTACCACAACAAAGAACCCGATTGGATTCCGATTCCACCAACGGCCTCAAAGTAAAGGAGATACAATGACAAATAGATTTTGCGCTACAAAACGTGGGTTGTCTGTACTGAGTATATGTGTTCTGCTTTCTCTACTGCCGGGTCTCTTTCCGGCAGACAAAGCTTTCTGCCGGTCGCAATCTGAAGGTGAGCTGAAAGTCGCAATAACTCCTTCGCCTAAAGCCGAACTGAAGTTGAAGGAAATCGGCTGCAAGATCGTGTATGAAACCTTTCGTAAAACCAACGGCAAGGAAAACTGGGAGCTGTACCTGATAAATGCCGACGGCTCCGATCCGGTGAATCTAACCAATACTCCCGACGCGGACGAGATGTATCCTCACGCATCGCCTGATGGCACGAAGGTCTGCTGTGTTGCCGATGAGATTGTAGAAGACAAGAAGGTCAGGAATGTCTATTACATGAACATCGACGGAACCGGGCGGACCAAAGTAGCCGACAATGCCCGCCAACCCTGTTGGAGTCCTGACGGAAAAACAATCGCATACCTGCCGGGCGAATTTGAACGATACAATATCAAAGACTATGCCACGAAGGGACTTTTCCTTTATGACCTTCAGACCCGGAAACACAGAGAACATCGAAATAAGAATTTGTATCATCTTTATAATATTTCCTGGTCGCCGGACGGCCGGTGGTTTCTTGCCACTGTACACGGAGGAATGAATTTCAAACATGCCATACTGGCGTTCAAGGCCGATGGAACAAATATTTATGATTTGACTAAGTTTGGCGTCACAGGCTGCAGGGCGGAGTTTGGCCCGGATGGCAAAAGGATTACATGGGGATTGACCGACTGGGATTTATGTACGGCCGATATCGACCTTGCATCAGGAGAGCCCCAGGTGACTAATGTTCGCCGGGTTGTTAAATGTCAAAAAGAATATGAAGTTTATCACACAGATTTCTCACCTGATGGGAAATATCTTGCATTCAGTTCTGGTCCCAAAGCCGTTGAAATGGTCGGCGGCAAAGCGCCGGGCTGGAATATCTGCGTCACCGATCTGTCCGGTAAGTGGGTAGTAATTACCGCCGACGGAAACCACAACAAGGAGCCCGATTGGGTCCCGGTTCGGATGACGAATCGTTAAAAATTGAAAAGCAGTTATTCAGGAATCGAGCCGATGCGAATGCGATTGACTCAAGTGACAACAGGATTCTTTTGCCTGTTGCTGATGTCGTCTGTAAACATTAGCTGCCGACGCAGCGAGCAGGCCGGCGGCAAGCCTCCGGTGGTCAAGACCAAAACCGGAATCGAAATGGTTGCTATTCCCGGCGGGTGGTTCGAGATGGGAAGCGAGAAGGGAGGTTCCGACGAAAAGCCCGTGCACAAAGTATGGATAAGCCCGTTTTTGATGGACGTTTATGAAGTGACGCAGGATCAGTTCAAAAAATATCAACTGCCCGATCCTTCTCACTTCAAAGACCCGAATAATCCGTTGGAGCAGATCAACTGGACGGACGCCGCGATATACTGCAATGAGCGATCGCTTGCCGAAGGGCTTGAGCCGTGCTATGATGAAGAAACTTGGGATTGCAACTTTGCCGCAAACGGATACAGGCTGCCCACTGAGGCCGAATGGGAGTACGCCTGCCGGGCGGGAACAAGCGCGGAGTACAGCTTTGGCAACAATAAAGCGAAGCTGAGGACCTTCGGCTGGTGCGTTGACAACTCATCCGGAAAGACCCATAAAGGCGGGCAAAAGGCCCCCAATCCCTGGGGACTTTTCGACATGCACGGAAACGTCGCGGAATGGTGTAATGATTTATATGCCGATAATTATTACAGCCAAAGCCCCGAAAAAGACCCAAGGGGCCCGAAAGAAGGAAAGGAAAGAGTTCTGCGGGGCGGTTCCTGGAAATCGAGCGCCGAGACGTGCCGGTCGGCGTATCGCTCGAGCGATCCATCCATCGACGATACGTGCCTGGCAAGTGACGCCATCGGATTTAGGTGTGTCAGAAACGCACCTGACAATGTATCAAGCGAGCAAAAAATGAATAGTGAGAAACAAACGCAAAACACGGCCAAAACGGGACTTCTTTATGATGATATATACATCGAGCACGAAACCACTCCCGGCCATCCGGAATGCTCCGAGAGACTTGTCCGGATAATCAAGCGGCTTAAAGATGAGGGACTCTATTCTCAATTAGCCCAAATAAAAGCCTCGCCGGCCGACCGGCACTGGATCGAGACGGTTCACGCACCCGAGTACGTCGACCGGGCCAAAAGCAGCTCCGAGAACGGCGTCGGTTATCTGGATACAGGCGATGTTCCGATATCGCGAAAGTCTTATGAAGCTGCTGTAATGGCGGCGGGGGGGGTGCTAAATGCAATCGACGCTGTCATGGAGCGGAAAGTTACTAATGCTTTCTGTGCCGTTCGCCCTCCCGGCCACCATGCGATGGAAAATCGGGCGATGGGATTCTGTATATTTAATAACGTAGCCATCGGCACGCGGTATATTCAAAAGAAACACAACCTGCCGAAGGTCCTAATCGTGGACTGGGACGTGCACCACGGCAACGGAACGCAGGCGGAGTTTTACGATGATCCGAACGTGCTGTACTTCAGCGTCCACCAGTATCCGTTCTATCCGGGCAGTGGGAGCCAGGCCGAACAGGGCAGCGGAAAAGGCCTGAAAACCAACATTAACGTCCCGCTGCCGGCCGGTTCCGGAGATGACCGCTACGTAAAAGAGTTCGAAGAGAAACTGACACCTGCGGCCTTTTCGTTTGCACCGGACTTTATTCTCGTCTCTGCCGGATTCGACGCGCACGAGGGCGATCTGCTCGGCGGCATGAGAGTCACCGACCGGGGATTTGCGAAACTGACGCAGATCGTCAAGGGTATCGCCGAGAAGTGTTGTGCGGGCCGGCTGGTTTCCGTTCTTGAAGGCGGCTACGGCCTGGACGGTCTGGCCGCTTCGGTCGAAGCACACATTCGCGTATTGATGCAATAGAAAGTCACGAGATGCTATTTCACACTTGGCCCTTCGCACTTTTTTTCCTGGTTGTCTACCCGGTATATCTCGCCCTCAAAGGCACCAGATTCAGACTCCCGTGGCTCTTGGCCGCCTCTTATTTCTTCTACGCGTGCTTCAATCCTCTGTATCTGATTCTAATCGCCTATGCGACGCTGCTCGACTATACCGTGGTTACGAGGATGGCCAAAAGCCCGCGCAGAAAGATGTGGCTTTCGGTCAGCATTATCAACAACATCGGCCTGCTTGGTTTCTTCAAATACGCTGGCTTTGTCACCGAGAACCTGAACGCTCTGTTGTCGTCATTTAACATCTCGTACGCCATCCCCGAGCCCGGTTTTCTCCTGCCGATTGGTATATCGTTCTACGTCTTTCAGTCGATGAGCTATACCATCGATTATTATCGCGGCAACATGGAAAGGGAAAAGAGCCTCATCGCTTATGCGGCTTTTGTCTCGCTGTTTCCCCGGCTTCTGGCAGGGCCGATCGAACGGGCAAAGAACCTGCTGCCCCAGATGCACAGGGCACCTATAGTCTCAGTGCAGGATATAGCTGACGGCCTGTCGCTGTTCGTTGTGGGATTGTTCAAAAAGGTCGCCCTGGCCGATTACTTGTCAATTTATGTTGACAATATCTACGCCGCTCCCGGGCAGTATGAGTCGCCCACGCTGATCCTGGCGACGTTTTTTTTCTGCTGGCAGATATACTTCGACTTCAGCGGCTATACGGACATGGCGCGGGGCGTGGCGCGGATGATGGGCTTCAACCTGATGCTGAATTTCAACAATCCATACCTGGCGACCGGTCTGGGCGATTTCTGGGCGAGGTGGCATATCAGCCTTTCCTCGTGGTTCAAGGATTACGTTTATATTCCGCTGGGCGGCAACCGCAAAGGCACTTTCGGTACGTACAGAAATATGTTTATTACAATGGTGATTTCCGGCTTGTGGCACGGGGCGGCCTGGACGTTCATTATCTGGGGTGCGGTGCACGCTCTCGGGCGCTTTGTGACGCGGGAGCTGGAAAGGACGACGTTCTACAGGGATAAGGTGCCGAAATTGGTCAAGCAGCTTCTCGTGTTCGCCTTCGTAACGTTCGCGTGGATTTTCTTCCGGGCCGAAAGCATCGGTGACGCTGGAGTAATTATAACAAGAATATTCAGCTTCGGATGGGCGAATCCCAATTGCCCCGTGTGGGCTTTGGTTCTGATTTTCATTGTCTGGCTTTACCAGTTCGCGCATGAATCCCGGCTCCGATGGATTTTTGATTTGGCGCCGGTTCGCATCGGGATCGTTGTAGGGATGATTATTTACCTGGCTGTTTTTGCTCCTTCGAGCGAGCAGGGATTTATCTATTTGCAGTTC
>DQCG01000163.1 GCA_003533825.1 Phycisphaerales bacterium | reverse complement strand
CACGATTTTCGTGCCGGCCTCGCCACTGGCCTTCAATCGGACCCAGCCGGCAAAATTCTGGCCCATATCGAAGACGTATGCACCTTCCTTCGGCTCGGTGATTTCCTTCGCGTTGATGTCCATGATTTTCCGTACTGTCACGCCGGGATAGGATTCGATTTTTGCCTCGATCCGGTCGGTGACGGCCACCGGCTGCCAGTTCGAAGCGTCGAACCAGTACGAGCACCAGTCCGCGGCTTCTTTACGGCCGTCGTAGGTTTCGCCCATCAGAAAGTCCGACTCGAAGAGCGGCCCGTATGATGCCTTCCATGATTCATCGGTCACAATTGTTTGTGTGGTCCCGTCCGGGTATTCGATTTCGAGCTGCACCAACAACCGCGGTTCGCTGCCGTAATGCTCTCTCTTTCGACCGAAGCCCAGGTATCCGGTATACCACCCATCGGCAAGAATCGCCCCGATGGCGTTGCCGCTCTGAGTAAGTAAATTGGTGACGTCATAAGCCTGGTAGTACACCCGTTTGGTATAGTCGGTCCAGCCGGGAGTGAAGTAGTCCTGCCCGACGCGTTTGCCGTTTATCTGCAGCTCGTACAGACCGAGGGCCGAGGCATACACTACGGCGCGTTTTACGGGCTTGTAGACGAAAAAGCTTTTACGCAGGTATGGCGGTGGAGGCAGAACCAGCCCGGTCTGTGCCGGCTGTCCCCATGGCGAATCGCCCATCTGTGCAATTTCTTTCGCGCCGGGCCATGTATCGTCGTCGAAGTCCGGTTTTTGCCAGTTGTTCTGTTCGGCTTTGGATGCCTTCCATGAATTGTCGGTCGAAATGGCAATTGTCTGGCCGTCCTCGAACTCAATCAGCAACTTGCCGGCGAGCCCCGCCGGATTGGCGGCATCACCCAGGTTCGCGACGGCCATAGCCAGTATATTTTCTCCCACGGCGAGGTTCTCGGTGATATCGAGGATCTGTTCGTTCTGCCAGCCGGTTGCCTTGCCCGCCTGGTGGCCGTTAACGAAAAGTATTGCTTCGTTATCCGCCATCAGACGGAATATTGCACGTTTGATTGCTTTATCAGATCCGATTTCAACGGCGCGCCTGAAGAACCGTGTACCGATCGGGGCATTTTTGGCCGGTTCGCCTTCGTCAAACCATATCCACTTGATTGACGCCAGACTGAGCTGGTCGGTTTTTTCTTTATCTACGTAGGGCGCATCCGGTTCTGCGTCATAACCAATCCATTTGGCCTGCCAGTCTTTAGGATTGAGCAGACCAACGGTCCACATCGCCGGCTCGCTCCAGGCCGACACGCGTCCATCCTTATCCCACACGCGCACCTTCCAGTAGCAGCGCATCCGCGACTTTAGCGTCTTGCCCTTGTACACCACCTGATTGCTCTGGTCCGATTTGACTTTGCCGCTGTTCCACAGGTCACCTTTGTCCTGCTCTAATGTTTCTTCGCCGGCGGCCACCAGAATTTGATAGGCGCCCTGTACGTCGGATCGGCGTTCGGATTTGAGAAACCAACTCAGCCGGGGATTGACTACGTCGATACCCAGGGCGTTCTCGCGGTACTCACAGCGCAGATGCCCGGGCGAGACCCCTGTGTCCTGAGTTTTGTCGCTTTTGTGTATTGCCCCTTCGTCCGTACACCCCAAGCCCGAAAGTGACAAAAAAACAATTCCTATCACCTGTATTAATTTGATCCTGTTCATATCATTGTCCCTTTCCTGAAATGCATCGTCGCTTTATGTCTCAAGGCTGTGCCTGCTTTCGTTTGACAGGCACCACTATGTAACAGAACGATTTTAGCGGTTACTCAGTTCCGTTCGAGCCGCCGTAGATAAGACGCATCCGGCCGATATTGGGAATAATGCCGATTCCGAACGGAAACTCTGCGAATGGCTTGAATCCGCTGGGCCAATAGACGAACATCGCCTTGCCCACGAGGTAGTCACGCGGAACCGTCCCCTCGCGGTATTCGGGCAATCCTTTATTCGCCACGCCGGGCCTTTCCCACAACCTGCCGTCCTGACTGTTCGGACTGTTGTCGCCCAGAACGAAAAACTGATCTTCTTCGAGCACAAAGGGATTGTCCTTTGTGGCTCTGCCTGCCACTCTTCTGCTGATCAACCTCGGCTCCGTGTAATGAATGTCCCTGAAAATCGCTATGTGGGAGAGTGTCAGTTTGCCCGAACCGAAGATTTCCACTTGCGGCTCGACATCTTCCTGAATCGTGCCGACGTCTTCGAGATCATGTCCCAGGTCAAAGGTTAATTTGTTGTTGGCGAACTCAAATATTAATTGGTGGTCGACGTTCGCGAATTTAACTACATTGGAATCACCATTTGCCGGCGACTCGATTGACATTCGGGTCAGCTCTATGCTCTGTTTACCGTTCTCCTGCCTGGCGATGACCATCTCGCCCGTTGTCAAGTCGATCCATGCTTTGTAGTTGGTTCGATATTTGCTCAGGGCGATTCCGATACGTCCCCGGGAGTTCGCCCGGCAGTCAAAACGCACCATCAAGTCGCTGCAGTACGGCAGAGAATCGTATTCGTTGACGTTATCGTATGCATAGGTTGCTCTGAAATTGTTGCCGATGGAAGTATCGTAAACCAGTGAATTGATTTGGCCGGAAGCCTCGTCGGGCGAATCCAGGCTGAATATGGTCGGATTGTTTCTGTCTTCTATTATCCATTTTGAGCCACGGACGTTTTTGAACGGCTGCTGCCAGGTATGGCCGTTAAAAAAACCTTCTCTTGGTGCGACCGGCTGATAATCGTTATCGTAAACGGGCATCCAAAGCTCGTTCTGAACCTTGGCGGGTTTTCGACTGATTTGACCGTCGATATAGATATCACCGTCGATTATCTGGACACTCTCGCCCGGAAGGCCGACTAATCGCTTGATGTAATTGATTGTCGGCTCGGGTGGATTCTTGAATACGATAACATCCCATCGTTTGGGCTCAAGGTACTGATAAATACACTTTAACACGAGAATGCGGTCGCCGTTGGCTACCGGCATCCCTGCCCTGGTCCGATCGAAATGACCGCAACTGGGGCAGCGGGTCACGGGCGGCTTGGTGTTGCTGGACGGCACGGTATCCTCCGGCAGGCGATATTGTCGCGGCACAAAGCCGTGATCGTACTTATATCCGCATTGACGGCATCGAAGCCGAAAATGGGCCCCCATCAGCGTATCGGCCATACTGCCGGTCGGTATGCGAAAAGCCTCCATAACGAAAGCCCGGAAGACAAAGGCCAATATGAAAGCGGTGATCAGCCATTCGAAGGTGTTTGCAATTTCGGCCGCCCTGTCTTTACTTTTCCGAGACTGCTTAACGATATTTCTCTTATCGCTCTTATCTGGAGACATAAATACAAATCCTGCTCTAAAGTAAACTCTGCATCCCTGATTTCAGAGAAAATATAAAAATTAAGAACATTAATTATGCCGACAAATCCCATGCCGGTCAATAAACTAATTTGTTTTGAGGGCATTTTTGCATAAGAATTTGTTAATCATAGGCTTATATTGAATTGTTCCGAAGATGGGTTTTCCTGCCAATACAGTGTCCTTTGAGGAGTTATTGCCGAATATTTCTCTTTCTTTACATGACACTGTTTGACGTTTGATGGACAGTAAATATACTCAGGTTTTTCTTTCATGCCCGATGGTGTAAAAAATTTTGGGATTCTTAAGAAATTTATACGAAATTTGCTTGATGTATAGAAGTCTTTGTTGTATAGTGAGTTGCGAAGTTTGAAAATTTGCATTTTATCGTTTGATATTGCGGTCGGCAAAAGGGATTCTTGCTGTGAAAAGCACCGGCAAAATAGCCGCATATAAACCGTAGAATGTGTGGAGTTGTGTGATGAGTTGTTGGGTTGTTAAACAGCAGCTTTTTAAAATGTAAACAAAATCCAGTTTCCTATTGCTCTTTCCTGAAATGAGGTAGTCTATGGCAACAATTACAAAGAAGGAACTTATTGACCGGATTGCGGAGCGGACACAAGCAAAAAGAGTTACAGTAAAGTGCATAATTCAGGCGTTCCTTGATGAAGTAACAAGGGAACTGTGTGAAAATAACCGTTTGGAATTCCGAGACTTTGGCGTTTTCGAAACCAGGACCAGAGCTGCGAGGGTTGCCCAGAATCCGAAAACCCTCGAGCGTGTGGAAGTTCCTGAGAAACGAACGGTTAAGTTTAAGATGGGCCGGCTGATGAGGGAAAACCTTTGCGCTCCTGTCGTTGAATCAGCCGAGGCGAAATAAGTATGCCGGTAAAATAGCAATCGCCCGCAATAGAACGCAACCAGCTCTAATGGGGAACCATCGACTATTATTGTGTGGCGATAGGCGAATAGTTGGATTTAGTTAACAAAAGGAGCGTTTCATGTTAGACGGAAAAGTTAAGTGGTTTAACCCGCGTAAGGGTTATGGATTTATCGCTACCGATGATGGCCGTGATATTTTCGTCCACTATTCAAGTATTTCAGGTGATGGATATAAAACTCTTGTAGAAGGCGACCCTGTCACTTTCGAAATTGTCGAGGGTGACAAGGGACTGAGAGCTGAGAATGTAGTTGCAAAATCAGCCTCGGGAAGCGAAGAAAAGTCGTAAGGCTGCTTTGTAATTTCGGGCTCCGAGGGGAGGAGAGCAAAACAAGCCTTGTTTTTCCCTTATCTGCCTGATTTAGTCCTGAGCGACAGCAAAATCGTCAGTCGTCTTACATTGCTAAAAGCATGACGGCAAAAGTTATAGAGTTCTCCAATACACCATCGAGTAATTCGACTATAAGTACGGCGTACGGTATATGAGCTATGATTGCCGGAGAATATCAATCGGGTCTGGACTGTAACGTCCTGGTGCTGAACAAGCATTATATGGCGATCCGCATAGTCGGCGCCAGACGGGCGTTTTCCCTGCTTTTCCGCGACCTCGCCGAGGTCGTCTCGCTCGAGGAGGGTCGATATTCCAATTACGATTTCGATAGCTGGTGCGAAGTGAGCCAGCTCCGGCGTGATTTCGAGCCGGATGGGCAAGATTGGGTATCGACGGTGAATTTCCATATCGCCGTGCCGCGAATCATCCGGCTGCTCTTCTACGACCGCCTGCCGCGAAACGAGGTCAAATT
>DQCG01000471.1 GCA_003533825.1 Phycisphaerales bacterium | reverse complement strand
TAAGCCGCTCGGCCACCTCTCCAAGTACTTGTATTATTAAGAGTTATGAAAATTAAGCAAAGCCTCATTCTTGGGCACTACAACCATTTTACAGTATATAATGTCATCATAGTTTTTAATATGTCGGTTATAGTTAAAGATATTAGCCATGACAAAAAAAATTCTAAAAGAAAAAACATTCTGACAAATTTTCACTAACTTTACATCCAACAGGCCAATATTGCAAGAAAATTAAGGGTAATTTATATTATTTTGGTTCCAATAAGCAACAGGTTCATAAGCAATATCCGGAACTTGCTACTTCCCTTCATTCCGGCGAACCATTTAATGAATTAAGAGTTTTTGTGTTGCGTAGCCGACACAAATGCTCGATTGGACTGAACCGGCGACAGACAAATAAAGCACTTTGCTTTCAATACAGCATCAGCTAAAATAGCTGGATGCGAAAGAATAGATTTCAGCAAGAGAAGACAGTGGTGGTTTTGCTGGGTATTGCCTTAGCTTGCCTGCCCGCCATCGGGGCCGACACTGGTAAGGTCTCGGTTACCGTACACGAACCTGGGACTGAGCATCCGTTACCTTGCCGAGCCTGGGTGAGCACCGGGAACAAGCGACTTTTCAATCCGGCTACTAAGTCTTGCACCTCATATGCAAGGGACCGCAGCTTCTCGTGTGATGGTCAATTTGTCATTGAAGTGCCGGCCGGTAAAGCCGTGATCCATGTTGAGCGAGGCAAGGAGTATTGGCCTGTTGATAAACAGATCGTCGTCGAGCTAAGCCAAACCAGCAAAGTCGAAATCACTTTGAAACGGTGGGTAAACATGTGCGAGGAGGGCTGGTACTCCTCAGACATACATTGCCACTTCGGGCTCGGCGACCTTAGGATTCTCAAGCAACTGGCATTAGCCGACGATGTGAACTTAGAGCCCATTCTAACGCTCTGGAATCACCAGAGCCCTACTCCTCCGGGTGGGATTTGGCCCGATTGGCCGAGCGGATCGAGTATCCACGCGGATGCAACGCACCTGGTGACGTTGCGCAACCAGGAAATTGAGCGTATAGGTGGGAACGCATTCGAATCCGTCGGTGCCTTACTGATGTTTGGGCTGACCAAACCCGTCAAGATGCCGCCACGAGGCAGCCGGTATCCCTGTGACGCGGTTCTGGGCCGGATAGCAAAAAGGACCTCCCCGGGGTGCATTATCGATACTGACAAACCGATATGGGGCGAGAATGTAGTCGGCGTGGCTTTGGGATTATTCGATTCGGTACAAGTTTGCCACAACCACTACCATAGACAAGCGACGTTACAAGACGGACGCGTGGGTTGGGGGATGGCCGGCGCTGACGTTGAAGAACAACAGAAGGACTGGGATCAGGATGAGCTTTTACACCGGACAAATTCGACCTATTATCGTTTTCTGAACTGCGGATTTAAGCTTGCGGCGACCGGTGGCTCGGCGATGGGTGTGATGGCTGTGCCGCTCGGTTACGGCAGAACTTATGCCAAGCTTGATGGCGCCCTTACCGAAGCCAACTACCTTGATGCAATTCGTGCCGGCCGTACTTTTGCAACCAACGGTCCCGTCCTCACACTGACTGCAAACGGCCTGGACAGCGGAGCGGAAATTCAGTATTCGATTGCTCACGATGAGCCGATTCGAATAAAAGCCGAATTGCGGAGCATCCAACAGATTGACTCACTCGAACTTATTTACAACGGGAGGGTGAATAAAAGGCTAAATCTTAAAGACAGAGTGCCTTCACCAGTCCTTGAAGAGTCCGCTATCATGGATCTCAAACCTCTGCGCAGCGGATGGATTGCAGTCCGAGCGGTCTTTACCTGTTCTGACGGTCATTTGCGCCAGGCACATACCAGCCCTGTGTATGTCACGGTGGACGGTAAACCTACCGTATCGAAGAACGATGCAGAATATATGATCCGCTGGATAGATCGTTTACTTGAAGTCAGCAATAAACCAGATCGGTACCAATCGGACGGCGAACGAACAGAAACACAAAAAATCTTCCGAGATGCAAGACATATATACGAAAACATTGCCCGAAAAGCCATAGAAGTGTGGAGGGAAAATCCATAGGATTTGTTTAATCTCACCACCCTTGCCTTGTATAGAAGTTATTGTAATTGTGGTGGGTCACTGTTCAGCTCTATGTAAGTTTGAAAATTATTTCAATAACCTACTCATGCAAGCCGATGGTGTAAGAAGATAACTGCAAAACTTCAATTTTGCAAAAGTTCATTAAATAAAACACAATTCGTGGTTCCCGCCGCTCCGGCCATGCCGTTCTTCTATTAGGCTTCTATACGAATGGAGGAATATTGTACTTTGATTCTTTCTGCTGCCGATATTGTATTTCCAGAGGCCTTAAGCTTTGCCTTTGCAGAATTTTTCGATATCTCTCGCCACAATATCCGCAATGATCTGCCCCTGTCCAGATAATATCGGATGCGGCTCGAAATTATGGGCAATCGACTCAGCCGGGTGCAGTTTTTTGGGAGGTTTTGTTAGTTTGCCCGGTCCTTTTCTTCTTATTGCGGTAATTTTTCGCTGTTCGGCCATAATCTGCTCGGCCAGGTCGAATTTTGGTATTCCACTTTTTTCCTGCATCGCTTTCTCTGATTCAGCCGACGATCCATTTATGAGTTGTGCCTTATTTGCAGCAGGTTGTGGACTCGTCTTTTTGGAAGACTTTTTCCGCCTGATATCTTCACTTTGTTTATCACTTTCAGCTTTACTCACCGCCGCTATCTTCCTGAATATTTACCTCGACAGCATTTTATGTATTTCTCTTTTTCTTTTGTCGGCCGTACCCCTTGGCACACTCGGTACGGCAGCGCTGCTCGGTCCGGTCGGGATGCTCGGCGATTTCTTTCACCAAGGCAGCATGCAGCACATCGATACGATTTTTATATCTTTCCTCACCTGCAAGATTATTAAATTCATCCGGATCGGACTTCAGGTCGTACAACTCCCGCTCGGCCGGGTGGCTGGCATCTGCCGGTGTGTGATAGACGTACTTGTACCGGCCCTTTCGAATCATCGCGTAGCCGGAGGCGATATTGTGGGCGTAATATTCACTGACGGCAAGATCTTTCCACTCGAATCCGGGCTCGTCCAGCCAACGGAGCATAGAATCTCCGTTCCAGTCTCCGGGCACATCGGCGGCGCCCAGCTCGGCGATGGTCTGCATAAGGTCCACCAATGAGCAGGCCTGCGTTCGCCGCTGGCCGCCCTTCCATCGAGCGGGCCAGCTTACAATCAGCGGCACACGGCTTGCGTGCTCGTACAGACAATTTTTCCACCACAGGCCGTGCTCGCCCATATTCTCGCCGTGGTCGGTTGTGTAGATGACAACCGTGTTGTCGGCAACTTCGCTGTTCTCCATGGCATATAGAACTTTACCGATCTCCTCATCCAGCCACTGCGTCAGGCCGTAATAAAGCTCGCGGCCCTTACGTACGATTTCGTCCGGCACACCTTCGACGTTAAAACCAATGCGAAGGTGCTTGTAGTTTCGCGGCTGCGATTCGAGGTGGCCTTCGGGAATCTTCGGCATTGGAACCTTGCCCCGGTACTGCCGCCAGTATTTCTCCGGAACAATCAACGGAAAATGCGGAGCGATATAGCCGGCGAGCATGAAAAACGGTTTGTCGGAGGCCTTGCGATTCTTAAGAAACTTCACCGTTCCGTCGGTGACCTTCCGGTCGTGAGTCAGGATTCTCGAATCGCCCGCAGTGCGAAACTCGTCGAAGCGACTGGAGAGGCCCGGCTTGGGCTCCAGGTCGTCCGCTTTTCTACGACCACCCTTGCCTTTCTTCTGCGAAGTGTTCATATTACCAAGCTCAGTAAATCCATACCGGCGTGTCTTGTCGTAGTGCATCTTGCCACAAAGGATGGATTCATAACCGGCGGTATTCATCGCACGCGGAAGCGATGGATAATCGGCTGTGGGAAGCCAGCAGTCGTTATTCCAGGCGCTCACGCGCGAGGCGTATTTGCCCGAGGTGAACGAAAGGCGCGAGGGCACACACAGCGGCGAGTTGCAATAGCAGCTCTCGAAGGTGACACCCCGGCGAGCAAGGCCGTCCAGACTCGCCGTCAGGACGATATCGTTGCCGTAACAGCCCAGCACAGATGCGTTGTGCTCGTCCGACATAATCACAAGGATATTCGGCTTGCCCGAAGGTTTAGACCTGCCAAGCGCGAGCTGCGGCATTATGAGCGCGCCGGCGGCGAGTCCCGTGGTCTTCAAAAACTCTCTTCTCGTCTGCTGAAGCATCGATCGTTCCTCCTTACTTTGTGCACTGCAACGTTTTCACCTCATCATAAACGTTTCGCGTAAACGTAATATGCCCCCCGGGATGTTCCGTTGTCATCTGTGAGCCAGGTCTGCAAGCGTGTTTTGCCTGCTTTAAGCTCGGCCCGAAATGTCACGCTATGCGCATCTTGTGGAACCGGCAGGATCAGGTCCTTGTCGGCAATATTTAGTCGGGCCTTCGTCGCGGTGATGGCTTTGCCGCCGGCAATCGCTCCGTTGATCGGCGCATCTACTTCCACGGGCCATCGCCGCAGCTCGAATTCATACGTGCCGTCGCGCTGGATTTCGACCGCCCAGAAGCCGTTTGACTTGCTGCCTCGTCGAACCGCACTCTGGCTCCACGCAGGATTAGGGCAGTGCCAATCGTGGGACATCAGCCGTGTAGGATTCTGTTCGTCCGAACCTATAACAATCTCGCAGTATTTATCGAAGCCCTGCGAAAGATCGGCCCACCACCGTTCATAAGACCGGCGTAATTGTTCAACGACCTGTGGATTCACATCGGCGACGTCTTTCTTCTGAGCGGGGTCGGCCTGGATATCATAAAGTTCCTTGCCGTTTATCAGTCGCCAGCGCTGGGTCATAACTGCACTCTTGCGCCATTTTTCCGGATGCTCGATTCGCTGGGAATGTACCAGCAGCGTGCGGTCCGGCCAGCGTTTCGCACTGCCCTTAAATAGCGGTGCAAGGCTGGCACCGTCGAATTTTACGCCGGCAGGCCTCTTCAGACCGCACAAGTCTATGAGCGTCGGCAGCACGTCGACATGCGCCGAGAACCTGTCAACATCGCCGGGGCTTTTCAATCCGCCGGCAGGCCAGCGGACAAAAAACGGCACGCGATGCCCTCCCTCGTACTCGGAGCCCTTTTTGCCCCGCATTCCTCCATCGTGACCTCCCGATGTTCCGTTGTCGGTCATAAAAATCAGAATCGTGTTTTCCTCCAGGTCCAGCTCTTTGAGCCGGCTCATCAGCCGGCCCATATTCTCATCGATATTCGTAATCATCCCATAGAAATTGGCCTGATTGCCTTTGACGCCTTTGTCCCTGTACGGCTTGCTGTATTTATCGGCCACGTTGTAAGGCCCGTGTGGTGCGTTGGTCGGCACATAGCAAAAGAACGGGCGATTCTTATTTGCCTCGATGAATTTCAAAGCCCCGTCAAACCAGATATCGGTACAGTAGCCCTTGAATTTCTTCGGCTTGCCGTTATGAAAGTACGTATCGTCGAAGTAATTGTTGCCCCAGTAGTCCGGCCCCTGGCCGACACCGCCCCCGCCGTGGATCAGGACTTCCTCAAAACCGCGATCCTGTGGCCGGTACGGATAATTATCGCCCAGATGCCACTTGCCGAAAATTGCGGTGCGATAACCGCTCGCAGAGAAA
>DQCG01000541.1 GCA_003533825.1 Phycisphaerales bacterium | reverse complement strand
AGCGTTGCAATCTCAGTCCGGCGGCTTTCAGCAACCTTTGTAGCCTCCTCGCCCAGTTTTGTAAGTCGGGTGCTCGGCGTCTTGGGGTCGGTCTCGCGGATAACCTGCCGGATGTGCTCGACTCCGCCTTCACGAAATGTTGTAGAATCGAACGGTAATACGCCGGTCAGCAGGACATAGAGCAACACGCCTAATGAATAAATATCCGAACGTGTATCAATATCCACGCTGGCCATATCGGCCTGCTCAGGACTCATGTATTCCGGTGTACCCAACAGTTGGCTATCCTCAGTAGCCAGTGTCCGTTCGGTGAGTGGCTGGGCAAGGGCCTTGGCAACGCCAAAGTCGATAATCTTTGGTATGGCTCGGTCATCTTGCATCAAGACCAGGATGTTCGAAGGCTTAATATCTCGGTGAATTATTCCTTTTTGATGAGCGTGCTGAACAGCCTGACACACTTGCACAAATAGTCCGAGCCGATCCTCGATAGTCAGCTTTTCGCGGTCGCAATGCTCGGTTATGGATAAGCCCTTAACATATTCCATCACAAAATAAGGTAGGCCGGCCTCCGTCGTCCCGGCATCATAGACATGGGCAATGTTCGGGTGATCCAAAAGGGCCAGCGCCTGACGTTCGGCCTCAAAACGAGCTATCACGCGCTTTGAATCCATACCCGGCTTGATCACTTTTAGGGCTACTTTGCGTCTTATTGGCTCCTGCTGCTCGGCCAGATAAACGATACCCATCCCGCCTTCACCCAGGACACTGAGCAATTTGTAGCGTCCAATCTAACTGCCAGGCTGCTTAATAATTCCGTCCACTGTCGCTGCGTCGCCGGAGCCTTCTTCCGCCTCCGGTTCTCCCAGAATCTCAAAGACCAACCGGTCCAGATTCTCAGGTTCCGCATCGAATATTGATGATTCATCTTTCATGGCTTTTCCTTTACGAAAACAATGGCCTTTTCGTAACTACACATATCAGTGGTGCCATGACTATATCCGTAAGAAAGTCCTATTTCTTGCCTTCTTTTTCAAAAAATTTGAAAATTTCTTTCAATTCCTCCTCAGCCGCCTCTCCGGAAACAACCGTCTGACGTACGTGGTTCTTTAGCACGCTTCGAACAAGTTTTTTGACGGTATTGAGCATGTTGGATACGGTCGCTTCATTTTCAATGTCGTATTGCCGGCATATTGTTCTTAATGAAGGCCGTTCTCTACCTTCTAAAGTCGGACGCAGTAAACGGTCTTGAAACACATACCAATGCGTCTCCATGCCACGCTTAGTATATCTGTCCTTCACTTCTGTAAGGGCACGCTCAAGAAGGTCCGCCTTCCAGACATAGTTGAAACTTTGCTCCGCATCGAGTTTGCAGGCCATCTCCGGCAGTGTCGGAGGTTCGGCAATATCCAATGGGACTAATTTGTCCCTGGGGATATGTTTTCGAGCTGTCTCCTTGCGGCGTTCATCGAGAAGATACTGGTTCAGCGCATGCAGCAGAAACGAGCGAAAACGGCCCTTAGAGCTATCCGCACGCTCAACCAAGTGGCGATTGAGCACGACCTCGTGGAGAAAACCTTGTGTCAGGTCCTTAGCTTGCTCATTATCGTAGCCTTTGCGACGCAGATAGCAGTAAACCGGCTTCCAATATCGTTTTAGCAGTAATCCTACGAGCGCACGGTCCTTGTCCTTTTGCTCCTTAACATCTTCAATTAGAGACCAGTGAGTTGTAAGAAAAGCTTCCCTTTCCCCGCCCATGCTTGTCTGGTCGTGGCTTTTCATGTTCATGATTCCGAAAAAACGTTGCTGGGCCTTATAGATATGATGATAGTGTATTTTAAAAATATTTTCAAGTAATAAGTCTTTATTTTCTAAATAGTTATGTGCCTATCTGTGAAATTTCTCAAAAAATATTCAAGTTTTAGGGACAGATTAAAAATTTTTTACGGATTGTATTACAGAGGCCTTTGGTGAGTTAACCATTGGCAATGATCAACAATTATGGCAAGGCCCTTGTTAAGAGGGCAGAAAGGTAGGTGCAAAATGAAATTGTTAAATGATAACAGAATGAGGTTGGTTTTAGTTGGATTTGTGGCCGTTATTTTCCTTGGCGGCGGGAATGCGAACGCAGATTGCACATGGCGGCGGAAAGCTGACATGCCAACAACGAGGTATGCGCATTCCACCAGTGTTGTGGGTGGTAAGATATATGCTATCGGGGGCTGGAATCCTAACTGGTCTACCATTGTAAGGGTAGACGAGTATGATCCGATGACGGACACCTGGACTAAGAAAGCTGATATGCCGACCGCAAGAGGTTGTACGTCCACCTGCGTGGTGAACGGAAAAATATACGTCATCGATGGCGAAAAAGGTAATCAGCCAATCTCTATAGTGGAAGTCTATGACCCAGCCACCGACACATGGTCAGAGCAGACCGAACTGCCTACGCAAAGGTATTGGCTTTCCACCAGCGTGGTCGATGGGACAATCTATGTCATCGGGGGTAACGCTGGTCCAGGAGGTGGCTGGACCCATCTCAACACTGTGGAGGCGTATGACCCATCGACGGACACATGGACAAGGAAAGCTGACATGCCCACGGGAAGATCGTTTTCATCAACCTGCGTGGTGGATGGCAAGATATATGTCATTGGGGGGGCAATGCCAGGTAAATCGGCCGTGGAAGCTTACGATCCGGAGACGGACACCTGGACGAGGAAAGCACCCACGCCAACAGCCAGGTACTTGCTCGGCACTAGCGTGGTAGGTGGGAAGATTTATGCCATTGGGGGCTGGCGGCATTCTGCACAAGGCCCTTTATATTCAGCGGTGGAAGTTTATGACCCGGAGACGGATACATGGACGAAGGGAGTTGATATACCCGTACCAACGGCGGGCTTATCTACCAGCGTGGTAGACGGGAATATCTATGTCATTGGGGGAGCTCTCACAATCAATAATGGCACTTTTGTAAATACTTCAGCGGTGTATGAATATGACATCATCATTGACTTTAACGGTGATGGAATTATCGATGCCGACGACATGTGCATAATGATTGACCACTGGGGCGAAAACTATTCCTTGTGCGATATTGGCCCAACACCCTTTGGTGACGGCATCGTCGATGTCCAGGACCTGATCGTTCTTGCTGAGCATTTGTTCGAGGAAGTAAACGATCCGACACTCGTTGCGCACTGGGCACTGGATGAAGCGGAAGGGATTATCGCTGTCGATAGTGTTAGTGAAAACGGCTATAGCGATGGCATTGTCATGGGCGATCCTGTCTGGCAGCCCGGTAGCGGACAGGTAGATGGTGCG
>DQCG01000491.1 GCA_003533825.1 Phycisphaerales bacterium | reverse complement strand
AGCCGGGCCGTTCGTGAGACGGAATTGTTCAAGGGGCCGAAGTACTTCCATGTCCTGTACGGCGGCTACGACGGCAAGATATGGCGGATCGGGCACGTCCGCACCCGCGACTTTCGCACGTTCGAGCCGAATCCCCACAATCCCATATTCACGCCGTCGGCCGACCGCGATGCGTGGGACTGTGACGGTGTGCTGACGCCACATGTAATCGAAATCGGCGACACTTACTACATGATCTACGCAGGCAAGAAAGGCAACGAATGGCAGACCGGCCTGGCAAAAGTTCGGAAGCCATAAAAGCAGTTTTTATAATTTTATTAGACACAGGTTAAAGCTGATGAACATGCTTTTTAAGTCGGATTGAGCAGGGCGTACTGCCCCCCTTCATCCTGAGCGGAGACAAAAAGAACTGAATAAGGTGACATAAAGACGTAAATGTCCCTAATAAAATCGAAATGTTTTCCCTGTACTGACCAGTCAAATGTAAATTACTCCTTGACCAGGTCGAGTAAATGCAGTAGAAACTTAAAGTGAAGACAGGGCAATTTTAACCAGGCATGTCAGTTAGAAATGTTCGAAAAATTTGGAGGAAATTGTTGTGAAGAATTGTGAGAACTCTCACGTGTTGGTGATTGTCATTGGTGCATTATTGCTTTGTTCATTTGCTCGAGTGGCCGGTGCCGAGAATGTGGCACCAAAGAAAAATATCTTCGCGGAAAGGCCTTTAATCCACCTTCTCGGTCCCAGCCCGGCTATTGTCCCAAGTGCCGAGGAATCTGCTGTTGATAGTAGAATCCTTGAGTCTGCCGATGTCCTGAAGGACACCGATGGCACCTGGTACTGGTACTATCATGCACGGAGCAGGGATAATGAACGCTGGCCTCGTGGATATCGGCTTTGTGTAGCGACCTCTAAGAATCCGCTCGGCCCCTGGAAAAAGTATGAAGGCAATCCGGTACTGGACCAGGGTGAAGAGGGTGAGTGGGACCATGGATTGACAGCCTGTGCCTGTCTTTTGAAAGAAGGTGCCTATAACATTCGGGAAGAAGATGCAACTTACTATATGTGGTATTTTGCGGACGCCGCAGTAGGCCTGGCTACTGCGGATAATCCGCTGGGACCCTGGAAGAAGTATAAAGGAAATCCTGTTATCGAATGGGAAGACGAAGGCGGTGTCTATCCGGGCAGTGTGACCAAAATTGACGATACATTCTATATGTTCGTTCAGAGTCCTGTCTCGGTCCAGGATCAAGGGCCATTCTGTATAGCCACAGCTTCAAGGCCCGAAGGTCCGTGGAAAAAATACCAGGGCAATCCAGTCCTGACTCCGGGTGATTGAGGTGCCTGGGACGACGGCGGATTCTCAGAAGCATGTGCCAGGTATCACGAAGGCGTATTCCACTGTGTATACGGCGGAACGAAGGCCCCGAAAATTGAGTCTCTGGGCTACGCTTACAGTTTCGACGCAATCGACTGGCACAAATACCAGGCCAATCCGGTTGTCCCTCTAAGTAGAGTTCCGGACGCCTCGGGTTTTGCAGAGGTACATTGTTACGTTGAAGGGCCGTATATTTATGTATTTCACACATTGAGATACTACACGGGCCAGGGCACTGCTCGCGGGCTGGGCAGCTACCCCGGTTGGGATACCGAAGATTTAGCAGTCCAGGTTCTTACTATAGACCCCCGTTTCAAGGTGTCATTCCCGGTTCTGATGATGGATTCGTTAGGTCCCGGGCAAAGCAGCAGAATACAAGCTTGTCTTCCTATAGGCCTTGAAACTGCTTCAAGGCTTGCCATTGCTACTGAATGCACCTACGATTCTGATGCCAGGGCCGGACTTCGGCTTCACGTCAGGGGTAGTGACGACGGTGTGCATTGTGACACAGTTGACATGTTCACATTCGATTATCGACCTTCAACCGGGAAAGACGGTAAGGAAAACAGTCAATTTGAGCCCCAATTCGAAGTTTGCGAAGGTTGTCGTTGAGAACTTGGATAGATCCGAGGCGGTTAAATCATTAAATGTCACAGCAACCGTAGGAAACTAAGCCAAAGATTTTGAGAGTAATGAATATTATGAATATTAGGGACGTTTACCTTCGAGCGGAGGGGAATTAAGGGAGTACATTTTTCGATGAGTTGTGCTGCTTCGTGCCTTCGTGGTAAAAACTTATCTTGATGTGTGGAGACCGTGCCCTATGCCCGAAGCGATGGATTTCGGACTTGTAAGATTTAAGTCAAGAACATATCTAAATATTCTTCATTTATTTCCCTTTCTTCCTTGCACAACAAGCAGACATATCTATAATTGAACATAGCGGGTGTGATAACTCAGAAGCGGCAACGCCGTAGTTTGTGTTTTCTTGCCTTATGGCGAGAGGCTTCGGATGTTATACTGACACTCAGAGAGGTCTGTAGTCTTATGCGGAAACCATATATACATAGTCCGCTCTATAAGGGAAATGACAATGTATCATGACAAGGTCAGAGTAATATTGGCAAATGCTGATAAATATCACCAAGCCTACTATGAGTCCGAAACTTTTCGCGGTCCCAGCCTGTATTTTCATCAGCGTTCCCTTGAAACACGAAAATCAAAGAAGACATTAACGCACCTGGAGTATGTTTACGCAACGCTTGTGTCATGGGGAATGCACAGAATGGGCAACGGTGGCCCCAAGATGCAAAGCTTTGATACGTTCCGGCAAAGCATAGAACTTCTCAAGGACAAGATCGCTGAGGCGCAAAACTTTGACTTTCGGGAAATGAACGGTCACAAATGGGCTCTACTTAAAGATATATTCGAAAGAATCAATGTGATGGCCAGTGGCACTACCCTTGTTGGTAACTCTAAAGTCATGCATCACATGTTGCCCAACGTCGTACCTCCTATAGATCGTAAGTACACTCTTTCGTACTTACGGGGTAACACAAACGTAAAGAATGATTTAGACTATGAATGGCAGCTTATGAAGGATATCGTTTCAGATTTCTTTATTCCCGTTGGTTCCGATAGGGAATTCAAATCTAAGGCGGGTGATTGGATAGCGAGGCAGGATGAATATCCTTGGGACACATCGGTTCTAAAGATAGTGGACAATCTTGTTATCGGCTCAAAGAAGTGATTGGGGGGAATTAAAGGTGCATGGTACATTTTTTGATGAGTTGTGCTTGCTAACGACAGGTTTTGATAGAGGACAGCGGGTGGAATTAACTTTACTGTTTCTGAAATGATAAATAACTAATTTTTTTATTGTTAATTCTAAAATGAAAATTAACGAACTTACCGAACAATTTTATTTAATAAACGACTCGTACCAAGTTGACGAAATATGTGATTTCTTGCGGCTTAACATGAACGAGTGTGACAGCTTATTTGTTAAATTCGAAGAGAATGGATGTGATTATGAGGTTGTTTATGGTTTTGAAGGTATCGTACCACTTTTGGATAAAACGTTGACTTTGCTTTTCTCTGGCCGTGGCTGCCGGCTTCGAACCTCGCGTTTACAAATGGAGCCCGGCGGAACGGCTTAACCTGCAGGCACAGCTTGACGCCGCCTTTTTCCTGCTGTATGAAATCAAACGTATGGACGTGCGGTACATTCTTTCTACCTTCAGCGGCGTTCGTAAAGAAAATAAAACGCTATTGGACGATTCAACTACATCTGAACGGATACTTGGTTTTTACGACGACTTTAGCCGGAAGCAAAAGTAACGAGATTCCAGTTTCTCCTGCCAGTTGGACAAAATCCGGATTTTACCCTGTGAGATAACGTCATTGCCTATCTCATGGGGTAAACTGTTATTCTTTGTATCTTGCCAGGACAGGCTTTGGATTGATGATTTGTTATCCATTCGATTTCGCTCAGGACAAGTTTATGATTTACTAATGCGGCTTTGTCGATTAAAATCCATCAATCATAAATCGAAAATTGTAAATCGTAAATTTCAAGGCGACCGACTTTAATGCCCGAAGCAAGAGTCAGGAAAAGTAGATACCTGTCATATTTTTTACGATTTGCCGTAGCCGGTACGGCCCTGTACCTGGCATTTCGGGGGGAAAATTTCAGCGAAGTAGTTGACGTTCTGTTCGGATTGAATTTGTGGATTTTAGCCGCCGCGATTGGTTGCTACATTATCGGGCAGTTGATTTTTGTTGCGAGGTGGTCGCTGTTATTGAAGGTCCAGTCGATTAAGATAGGTTTCTGGTCGGCCTTCAGGTTACATTTGTTGGGCCTGTTCTATAATAACTGCCTGCCCGGTGCTATTGGGGGCGATCTTCCGCGCGCGTGGTACGTTACCAAGCATACCGACAAAAAGCTGGAAGCGGCGTTATCGGTGTTCGTAGATAGGGTCATTGGACTAATTGGTATGCTCATAATGGCTTTCGGCTGCTACTGGTTTATTCCCGAAGAAAGCCGGGAGGGGGGATTTAACTTTTCATTTGAGCTTAACTTTTTCGACCGTCTTGCCGAATATAAGTCGGTATTGATCTGGCTCGGAGCAGCTTTTGCGGTTGGGATTGTTCTTTTGATATCGAATTCCAGGGGTCGAAGTTTGGTGATTCGTGGTTTCAATATCGTCCGCCGGCATGGAGCATCGATGCTGGGCAAGGTGCGGCAGTCGGTTCGCATATATTGTCATAAGTGGCTGGCGATTGTCGGGGCGTTACTGCTTACTTTCTGCTGTCAGGGCATGACTGTGGTTGCTATGTGGCTTGTCGGCAGGGAAATCGGCATAGATGTGCCAGCTAAATATTACTTTATTTTCTTCCCGATTTCATGGCTTTTGGGTGCTGTGCCGATAAGCGTGGGGGGGTT
>DQCG01000150.1:2129-6611 GCA_003533825.1 Phycisphaerales bacterium | reverse complement strand
TCCGGCTCGTCCGGGTTAGGTTTTATCCCGACAGATTTGGAAGGAACATATTTCACTGGTGGTGATTACACTATTACCGCTGTAAATGATGCCTGCATCGCCACAATTACGGCTACCGGCGGCAGCAAAGCAGATTCGCCAACAGGGACGTATGTGTTACAAGCGGATGGTAAGTGGGTAAAGCAGTAAGGTAAAGAAGAATTGTAAGTGCCAGACATCAGGTCTTTATAATAAAAGAGCTGCCGTCGAGGATAGGGATAGTCTTTTAGTCCCCGACGGCAACTTCAAACTTCGCAAATAAACGCGTTAATACTCTTTCTATCAGCCGCCCATAGCAGCCAATCTCGCCGCTATATAGGCGGCGACGGCAGCATTATCGCTCTCGGTCAATGGACCAACATATCTTTCAGTGGCAATTTGAACCGCCTCTTCAGATGAGAAGCCCATTTCGTCGCTCAGGATGCTGACATACTCTGCAAGGGCATCGAGGTATTGCCCGGCCAGGGCATACTGGTTATTGGCTCCGGCGTTGCGTGCCATAGCGTCAGCTATNNGATGCCATCTGCTCTTCCGTCGGCGGCGCCGTGCTCGAAGCGAACTCATAGACCACCTGCGCCAGGGCGTTTATATATACCCCTCCGGCATCCTGCAAAATCGTAGCGGCCACCTTTAACCTTCCTAAAGTATCGTACGGCTGTATGTCTTTTGCAGAGGCCAGAGAATTTGCCACCCAAATCTGAATCTTTCCTTTGTCGACCCCAAGTTCCTCTGCCACCCAGCTCATCAGGGCCGGATAACCCGAAATTTCAAATTTAATTTTCTCAGGAAGCGGTGCCGCCGGCACAAACGGTCGCTTAGGCTCAGGCTTAGGTTCAGGCTCCGGCGTAACAGGCTCCTCACATGGAGCGAGGGGACATTCCGGGCAATCCTGACGCTTGCTGTAATCTCCAATCAGCAGAGTTGCTGTGTCGTCGTCCCCTTCGATCCAAACAAGATTGTGGTAGCCATAATCACCATCGTACTCCGTAAGAGCAAACTGAAGATAAGCTCCATCCACGGGATCATAATTATCCGAATCACCTAAGTAAGGCACATGCGGTACTAGTTCCAGACCATTAGCATAGGCCCAAATTCCACCCTCGCCGTAAAGACCCAGAATGTACACATCAACATCACCGGCATATAGCTGTGTAGTAGCGAAGTTAAACTCCCCATCATCTGCACAGGCTCCTATCTCGGCATTGCTGAATTCACCTTCCGCCTCCACAACAACTTCAGCGGGTGTACAAACAACGATATCCGAGGTGTTCATATAGCCGTTGGTGGTCTCCGATACTATTCTGGCGTGACTGAGGTTGCCAATACCACGCACAATAACACCTATTCCCTGGCTTTCTGCGTACAAAGGATTCTCTTCGTTTAAAAGATCGCCGCCGGCTGAAACTCCCGTATAGGCTGTATTGGTATAGCCACCGGATGCGCTGGATATTATTTCAGCCGTGCGCGGTTGCTCAGTGCCTGTTACATCTATTACCGCAACGCCGCCGTTATGGGAGACAACTGTAACCTCGGCTGTGGTGGTTGAAGGCTCTTCTGCTTGATACCTCTCAGAGTTCGACGAAGCTTCTGCTCCAATAATAGCATGACCGCCCGTACCATATACCTCCTCCCCGAATTCCTCCGGGGCTATACCGGCAGCGACAATAACATCATCCTGGGCACAAATCCCGACGCAGGCGTCAGTATGATAACCATTCAGTGCATTAGCGATTACTCCTGCTGATGTCAGATCTTGTGATTTGTCTACAATCTGAACACCGCCCTCGGTGCAAACTATCGTCTTGGCGGTGTTGTTGCTCCCGTCTTCCGCCTCAGCCTTAATTACCGCACCAGACGTTACCCCATTCGCGCTATCTGCTATTACCTCAACGTTGCCACCGGCGAGAACCGTGACTTTGGCGTTGTTTGTTTCAGCTTTCTCCGCCTGAGCCCATATTTCAGCCGCACCGTGGCTGGCTATTACGTCAACATCGCCAACTGCGTTAATCTCAACGTCGGCTGTGTTAGTAGAGCCATCGTGTGCCCAAGCATAAACACATCCATTGCCTTCTTCGCCTGTTACGATAACGTCGCCGCCAGCATTAATCGTAGTTGTAGCCGTAGCATTATATTTACCATCACCAACTGCTTCAGCTCCTATCTGGTAGGAATCAACAATAAGATCGCCAGCGACTTCGATATCGATCTCGGCAACGGCGTCCGAAGAAGCCGCCGCGGAGGCGGATATATCATCCAGGTCAGGATCTTCGACTGATGCAATCTTTACTTTTTTCACATTTGATATGGCCGTGGACCAGACATCACCGGCTGCGAGAACTAACTTATCGACCGGCGCCTCAGAATTCCCAACTGTTCCGGAATTGTCAACAACGTTCTCGGCATCGGCGGTTAAGTCGGCAAGTGTAACAATGACGTTGCTGCTGGGCTGGCCCAACTGGATTGCTTCGCCGGCAGCCATGACCACCAGTCCGCCAGAACAAAGAATGCTGCCGTTGTTTGTGACATTACGTCCTATAAGATAGGCGCTTTCAGCCGCGTTAATGACAGCACCGTTATCGACATCCACATTGCCAGAAACCTCAACATTATACTTTGTGAATACCATCTTTGCTGCCGCATCAGCCCGGACAGCATCAAACGCATCGTTCGACATATCCAAACCGGAGGTGACTAATCGGTTGACATTGATTTGAGATTCCGCTCCGAACAATATTCCGGCGGGATTTATGAGGTAGATATTACCGTTGGCATCGAAATGTCCGAGAATCTCGGTACGACTTTCCGATAATACTCTGAATAACGCACTGGCATTAGCACTGGGCTGGACACAGTCGACAAAATGACCCGCCGCAATATTGAAATCACTGAAACGTCCGATTGCACCGTCGTCCGCAGTCATATTTGTCTTATTTAATATCACAGGATCAGGATCTACAGTGATATTTCCACCTATGAAACTATCAAGTACAATATCCGCCCAAGCGGCCGGCAGTGACGTGTTCAAAACCAGACACCACGTCAGGAAGTAAATGATGACTTTTCCAAAGGATTGCTTTCTCAATTTTCTTCCCACCCTTTCTATAAATCGCCCCCTTAATTGAAGCGTCAATTGCGTTACCCTCTCCATTGACTCCCCAACACACAAAAAATGTAAACATACTACGTCTGCCTTGCCAAACGTGCACAATCTCCTTGCTCATCCTAATTAAACCATTATTATACCTTTTAAGGTTCTCTTTGTCAAGAATAAGTTCGAGATTTTACTCTCAATACTCTTCGTAGCTCGCCGACTGTCCCCTTCTGGTCCGCGCGACCGGTAAAATGCACGAAACTATCTCCTCACGGCAGCTACGATCCGTCCCATAAATGCAAATGGATTGCCTATTCTTCGGGGATATACCCAAAAGTGGCCGGCTTGCTTACTGCATGTTATTATTTTGATAAATATTCCTGGATTTAATGCTTTATACCAACGTAAGATATGGTTATAATGCAGAGTCTGATTATATTTAATGCGATGAACCGAAATAAAGTCCTGGACGGATTTTTCCACTAACTTTTTTGGCGTTTAATATTGGTTTTTTTCTTTATGGCAAGTTATCTGAAAAATATATTTGCACCTGGCGGCAATTGGCTGATAGAAATGGTGGCCGAAGAGCCCTTACACCTCGATCCGTGTCTTTACTCCGACAACAATCAATTAAACGAGGACAGCGAACAATTCAAACTGTCGAGAGAAATCGGTATCCTGCCGATTCGAAACGCCGTTGCCTATCCCGGCACGATAATGCCGTTAGCCATCGGTCGAAAAAAAAGCAAAGCCCTGCTCGATGATATCGAGCCTAATGAATCCGTTGTAGGGCTCCTGACGCAACGCAATCCCGAAACCGACAGGCCGGGCTTCGATGATCTCTATTCTACCGGAACCATCGTCTCAGTGCTGAAGGTCACAAAATTGCCCCAGGGCTCGATGCACGTCGTGGTTCACGGAATAGCCCGGTTTAAAATAACCAGGAGGGTAGCCACAAAACCATACCTAAAGGCCAGAATCCGGTTCCTAAGCACAAAAGTAAAAAGAACAAAAAAACTCCAGGCGCTCATCGTCAGCGTCCGTCAGGCCGCCAACCGCGTTATCGCCCTAAGCCCCAACGTCCCGGAAGAGGCATCGGTTCTGCTGGAAAATATCGAAAATCCTTCATCCTTATCAGATTTTTTAGCGGCAAATCTAAGTCTCGACATTGCAAAGAAACAGCAATTGCTAGAAGAGCTCGATGCAACCAAACGCCTCGAAGAAATATCCCTGATTCTGGCCCATCAGTTGGAGGTGCTCGAATTAAGCCATAAGATCCAGGGCCGCGTAAGGGATTCGATAGACAAAAATCAGCGGGAGTATTTCCTCCAGGAACAGTTAAAAGCCATTCA
>DQCG01000150.1:0-2048 GCA_003533825.1 Phycisphaerales bacterium | reverse complement strand
GAGTTAGACAGATTGACAAAAATACCGCCGGCCTCGCCCGAATACAGCATCATCCGCACATATCTGGATTGGGTCTGCGAGCTGCCCTGGTCGATTCAAACAAAAGATCGGCTCGATATAAACAAGGCGCAGCGGGTCTTGAACGCCGATCACTACAATCTGAGTAAGGTAAAAAAACGCATCCTCGAATTCCTTGCCGTCCGTAAGCTGAATCCAAAAGGCAAAAGCCCCATTCTTTGTTTCATCGGCCCGCCCGGCGTGGGCAAAACGTCGCTCGGCAAATCCATCGCCCGGGCGATGGGGAGAGAATTCGTCCGCATATCTCTCGGCGGAATCAGGGATGAAGCCGATATCCGTGGACATCGCAGAACTTATATCGGGGCGCTGCCCGGGCGAATCCTGCAGGAGCTGCGAAAGTGCGGCAGTAAAAACCCGGTTTTCATGCTCGATGAGCTGGACAAAATCGGCAGTGACTTCAGGGGCGATCCGTCCAGTGCCCTGCTGGAAGTGCTCGACCCGGAACAAAACTTTAATTTTACCGACCACTACCTCGACCAGCCTTTTAATTTATCTTCGGTTATGTTCATCGGAACTGCAAATTATACCGAGCCGGTCCCGCCGGCATTGCGCGATCGAATGGAAGTTATCGAGCTGCCCGGCTACACCGAGACCGAAAAACTCAGGATCGCAAAAAAATATCTCATTCCACGCCAGCTTAAAGAGCACGGCTTGAGCAAGAATCGCTGCGGAATGAAAGACGACGCCGCGATTGCCATCATCAGAGGTTATACGCGAGAGGCCGGTGTGCGAAATCTCGATAGGAATCTCGCGGCAGTCTGCCGAGCCGTGGCGACAGAAATTGCCAAAGGCAAAAAGAGACGGACAACCATCACCAAAAAAGACCTCCCAAAAATCCTGGGCCCGGCACAATTCGAATCGGAGTTGGCATTGCGAACCGGAATACCGGGCGTCGCAACCGCCCTGGCTTATACGCCGTTCGGCGGTGAGTTGCTCTTCATCGAATCCGCTTCCATGCCCGGTAAAGGACGTCTGCAATTGACGGGCCAAATCGGAGACGTGATGAAGGAAAGCGCCCAGGCCGCCTTTACCATCGTGAAGGCAAACGCGAAAAAGCTGAAAATCGATCCCGAAAACTTCAGCAAATTCGATTATCACATCCACGTCCCTGCAGGTGCGGTCCCCAAGGACGGTCCGAGTGCCGGCGTCGCAATGTTCACATCGCTGCTGAGTCTGGTGCTCGGCAAACCGGCCCGCCCGGATGTCGCAATGACCGGCGAAATCACCCTCCGAGGCCTGGTACTACCCATCGGCGGACTGAAGGAGAAAATCCTGGCCGCCAAACAAGCCGGCATACAAACCGTCATCTTGCCCGCCAGAAATAGAAAAGACCTGCCCGAAGTCCCGAAAGAAGCAAAAAAAGGCCTGAAATTTGAATTCGTTAAAAACACCAACGAAGCTCTAACAATCGCCCTGAACACCGACCGCATATAATATGCAATCAGACTTAAGACTTACTGAAGACGCTTTTTTATTGCCTTTATCACGGCAATATATTATTATCGTATGAAATAGGAGTTGTGTAATTTCGTATTAACCAAACTGACGTTTTACGATAATGTTAAGTGCCCAAGAAAAAACAATCCTCAAAGAATTTAAAACTAACCTTGAGCAAGTTCTGGGCCACCAGCTAATAGAATTGAAACTATTCGGCTCAAAAGCTCGTGGTGACGACCAGGCCGATTCCGATGTAGATGTGCTGGTCATCGTAGGAAGTGATGACTGGCATCTTCGTGATAAAATCTATGACGTTGCCACAGATATATTACTGCAAGTCGACGTTTGTATATCACCGAAAGTTATCAGTAAAAGCAGATTCGTCCAGCTTTGCAATGAAGGCACCTCTTTTATACACAATGTCAGCAAGGATGCACTGACAATATGAATGACTCATCTAAAAAGGCCTGAAATTCGAATTCGTTAAAAACACCAACGAAGCTCTAACTATCGCCCTGAATACCAACTGAACA
>DQCG01000385.1:2673-3274 GCA_003533825.1 Phycisphaerales bacterium | reverse complement strand
ACTGCCGTCAGGGTGTATCTTAACGCTGATGGTATCACAAGCCCCCGCCAATGCCTCGTCGATGGAATTATCCAGCACCTCATAGACCAGATGATGCAGTCCTGCGCTGCTGCGGTCGCCGATATACATATCCGGCCGTATACGTACCGCCTCCTGGCCCCCGAGAATCTTTATGTTGCTTGCGTCATATTTATGGTCCTTCATACCAATTCTCTGCCTCTCTCTTATACATCGTCTATGTTCATTGATAAACTATTGAAGTTCTCGGGGTTCTCGCTCCGGAAACTACGGCTAACGAGTCAGGCTTCAGACAGCGACGACCTTGATCTTCGCGAGCCTGACTCTCGGACATTGCCGCTGCAGTTCTTTGAGAAGCTCCGAACTGCATATCTGCAACTCGTACATATAAGACGGCGAATCGGCCTGCACTTTCAACCGGCCGCCGGAGATATCGACAATTTCACAGTGCCCGCACAGTTCAGCCGGCAGCAGCCGGTTCCAGGCTTCGGTGATCTTGCTGAATTGGGCCTGCCGCGGCGAAATCCGATCGTCCATAAGCCTCTGAGCAACCTGGCCTAGGCTGGCGGCACTGTAGGATTTC
>DQCG01000385.1:0-2518 GCA_003533825.1 Phycisphaerales bacterium | reverse complement strand
TGGCCTAACTCGAAATCAAATTCCGGCGTTTTGATTACCCTCAGAACATCGATTAAAAATTGCGGGCTAAAGCCAATCTCAATCGGCTCGCCTTTGTAATCTATGGGCATATCTACCTGCGCATCGCCGGTCTCGGGCGCCCTGCAGGAAAAGACCATTTTCCCCTTTTCGACCGAGAGTTTAATCCCTCTCGATTCCTCGCTCGTCAGCAGTGAGGCCCGGCGAACCGCGCTGAGCGCCGCTTCGGTCGAAAGTGTCAGTTTTTTGTCGTAATCGGTCGGGATGATATCCTCGTATTTCGGGAAGTTGCCCTCGACCAGGTTCGAACTGATAACAACATTCGCGCAGCTAATCAGAATCTGGTTATCGACGAGCTTTACGGCGACGATATCTTTCTCACCGGCACCGATCTTGTCCAGAAGACCCATGGCCTTGCCCGGCACTAGAATATTGGCCGGCACCTCGCCTTTCGGCGCCGCGGCTAAGCTAACCCTGCATCGCGCCAGTCTTCTGCCGTCCGTGGCGACCAGCATCAGCTTCTTGTCCTTAATCTCCCACAGCACGCCGTTAATTGCATAGCGGCTGCTCTCTTTCGCCGCGGCAAAAAGACACTGCTCGATCCCGGCCTGGAGATTGGACAGGGAAATTTTGATATCGCCAGCGCCATCGAAATCCGGGACGACCGGATACTGGCCCGGCTCGTGGCCGTAAATTTTGAAGTGGCTGTCGGCGCCTTTGATCTCGCAGGTGCCCTCAGCGGCCTCCAAAACCAGAACCTCATCGACGCTCTCACGCACGATAGCCGCCAGCCGGTCCGCCGGGACGATAACTTCGCCCGGCTTGTCGACCTGAACCTCGGAGATTAAGTAGTTGATCCCGACCTCCAGGTCCGTCGCGCACATCCGAACTTCCTTGTCCTCGGCGGTGATTTGCACGCAGCGCAGAATCGGCTTCGGCGTCCGGCTCGGCACTACGGACGTTAGCAGGCCCAGGGCCTCGGCAAGCGCTGTTCTGTTGAAGTTTGCCTTCATAATAAACCTCTATGTTTAATTACAAAAAGGGTCAAAATATCACGTTTTCACGCCCAAGAATAAACAACGTAGTTTACAGCGAAACGCACGTTAACACAAGTTTTTTTCGTAAAAAAGCTGACGCTGATTGTACACAAATCGTTGCCTAACTTAACACGTTCGCAGCCTTGGATTTAGCGCTTTATGCCACCGGCAGATACAGCTATAATAACCACACTAAGGGCATTTGATACGGATGATGTAAAAGACTATAGGTCATTTCGACTGAAGTCCCAAAGGGACGAAGTGGAGAAATCTATTCAAATCAGATTTCTCGACTCCGCCTTCGGCTCTGCTTGGAATGACAATAAGGGAGTGCGTAAAATGAACGAATCAAATTCAAAACCCGAAAAATCACAAGATGAGCGGAGGTATGATCCTGAGCTTCTCAAGAAAGGACTGCACTGCGATCTGGACCAGTACGAAATGCTAAAACAATGCTCGGAAAAGAAGGATATGACCGAGTGGAACCAGTGGCGAAGCCACTACCCGACACAAGATGTTCTTCTGGAAGGGGCCGATTTTAAAGAATGTTGGCTAAGAGGCGTGTTTTTGAATACAAGGGGATCTTCACATTTTAGCGGTGAAGTTCACCTGGAGGGCGCGAACCTCAGCCATGCTCATCTGACAGATGCGAATTTCGAGTGCTCCCGCATGGAGTCTGCGCAATTATACGCGGCCGACCTGACGAGAAGCAGGTTCTGGCTTGCGCACCTGGAAGGGGCATTTCTTAATGGTGCCTGTCTTGAAGAGGCTCAACTCAACAGTTCTTACCTAAAAAGTGCAATATTTTACCGTGCCCGCGTGAAAGGCGCCAAGTTCACGGCAGCCATCGTTGACAGTGGTACGTCATTTTGGGGGCTGAAGATCAATCGTCACCATGGAAATTGTAAAGGCACGAATTTTACCGGTGTCGGGCTGAGGACGGTACGCATAGACCCCGGCACAAAACAGCTTATTGAATATAACATCAGACGGATGAACTGGGAGGATTGGTATAAAAAACACTTTTGGCTCAAATGGCTTGTCAAACCTTTCTGGTGGATAAGCGATTACGGACTTCGAACGTGGAGGACGATCGTGACGTTTTTTTTGTTGGCATTTCTGTTCGCATTGATATATTGGTTGTGGCCGAGTTGCGTTATGGTCAACCGCGAAGTGGGTGACGTACGAGGACTGTGGCACGCATTGTATTTCTCAGTGGTTACAATGACAACGCTGGGATTTGGCGACATTGCTGCTAATCCGGATAGCTGGGCCGGTCAGACTTTGTTGATGGTTCAGGTGATTTTGGGTTATGTTCTATTAGGTGCTTTGGTGACTCGTTTTGCAGTATTGTTTACGGCCGGTGGACCGGCGGGGAAGTTTGCAGATGAAAAAGAAGAAGACAAAAAATAGTAAAAAGCAGGCTAAAAAAGCTACTGGAGATACTCATGATGAGGCCTTCA
>DQCG01000361.1:4975-10038 GCA_003533825.1 Phycisphaerales bacterium | reverse complement strand
TGAATTCCCAGGACGGTGTCGAAGCCGTTGTTAAGACCGGCATAAGTGAAGATGAGCTGGTTAATATTATCGGCGAACATGACGGTCTGATTATCCGGAGCGGCACGAAAGTGACCGCGAAAGTGCTTAGCAATCCCGGCAAACTCAAAGGTATCGCCCGGGCGGGCGTCGGTGTCGATAATATCGATATACCGGAAGCGACGCGCAAGGGAATTCTTGTAATGAATACTCCCGGCGGCAATACGCTCAGCGCCGCCGAGCATACGATGGCACTGATTCTTGCGATGAGCCGGAACGTCGTGCCCGCCTGCAGCAGCCTCAAGGGCGGCGCATGGGACAGAAAAAAATATATGGGTAACCAGTTGAACAACAAAGTCCTCGCCTTAATCGGTCTTGGCAGGATTGGGATGGCAGTGGCGCAGATGGCCAAAGGTTTCAATATGAAAATCTTAGGCTATGATCCGCTCGCCGCTCCGCACGATGCGGAAAAGATGGGCGTTCAGATATGCAAGGAACTGGATGATATATTCAAACAAGCCGACTATATCAGTGTACATGTCCCGAGAAATGAGCAGACGCTGAATATGATCGGTGCCGAGCAGATCGAAATGATGAAGCCTACCGTGAGGTTGGTCAACTGCGCCCGCGGCGGGATTATCAACGAAGATGCTCTTTACGATGCGCTTGCCGCTAATCGCATCGCCGGCGGCGCCCTGGATGTCTTTCCGAAAGAGCCGCCGGAGAATACGCGTTTCAGCGAGTCAGAGCGCTGCATTGTCACGCCGCACCTGGGCGCAAGCACCGAGGAGGCCCAGATCGAAGTTGCCGTTGAAGCGGCACAAATCCTTGTCGATGCGATCAAGGGCGGGCCGGTCCGCAATGCCCTGAACGCTCCATCGACGGCGGGCGCTGCCCCGGTGATTGTCAGTCAATATGCCGAGCTTGCAAGGCGAATCGGCGCCGTTCTCAGCACCATCGCGCCGGGCCAGATCGAAAAGGTTCAGGTCCGGTATCGCGGCTCGATTGCCGAGATGTCCGTAGAATCTGCGACACTCGCTTTTTCGATGGGCTTATTGCAGAAGCATTTTGATATGCCTCTGAATATGGTCAATACGCCTGTCCTTGCAAAAGAACGCGGTATCAGTATATCCGAGACAAAAAACGTAGAGGTCAAGGATGTCGCTTCGAGTTTCAGCGCCAAGGTCGTGACCGACAAGATGACGCGGACGGTGACAGGCTCGGTCTACGGCGGGACCCTGCTGCGGATCATTGAAATCGACGGTTTCAATATCGAAGTGACGCCGCAAGGCAGCGTGCTGGTGATTTTCAACGACGACAAGCCCGGGGTAATCGGATCGGTTGGCACCGTCTGCGGCAGGTACAAGATTAATATCTGCACAATGGGTGTAGGGCAAAAACCGGACGAGCAGAAGGCGATGCTGGCCGTCAGCCTGGATAAGGATCCCGATGACGATGCGGTTGAGGAACTCGGTAAACTCGATTTCGTAAACGAGATCTACGTCTGCAAGCTGGACTGATTCTCGTGCTGCGTTCTGCGTATTATGCAGCACTCAGCACGCTGTACGCAGAACAATAACGTAATACGCAATACGATATGTGCTATACGAGTTTGTTATGGCTGAGCAGCTAATCATAAGTGTCAGCGGGATGCGTGGTATCATCGGTGAGAACCTCACGGCTTCGATTGCCGTCGAATACGGGTTCGCGTTCGGCACATATTTGAAAAACAATCGTCAACGCAATACGAGGGATACGGCAGAGGACACGATGTCGGTTTGCATCGGCATGGACTCCAGGCCGAGCGGGGAAATGCTCAAATCGGCCGTGACGGCGGGATTGTGTGCCGTCGGTATTGACGTGGTGGATCTGGGTATTGTCACCACGCCCTGTGTGGGTGTTATGGTCAGGGAACTCGGCTGCGCGGGCGGAATCGTGATTACCGCTTCGCATAATCCGATTGCATATAACGGCATAAAACTGCTGCTTGGCAATGGCGTTGCGCCGCCGGCGCCGGAAGCGGAAAAGGTCAAGCGGTGTTTTCTCGAAAGGAATGTTTCTCTTGCGGATTCGGTGCATTGTGGCCGGGTGACCTGCAGCGATCGAACCGATGCGACGCACATCGCCAAAGTTCTGGCGATAGTTGACAAAGACGCGATTACCGCAAAGAAATTCAAGGTCGTTCTTGACAGTGTAAACGGCGCCGGGGGGCGAATTACGAAAAAGCTGCTGGCCGAGTTCGGCTGTGAAGTTTCGGCCATCAACGATGAGCCCACGGGATTGTTTGCTCACGGTCCCGAGCCGACCGCTGCGAACTTAACGGGTCTTTGCGAAGCTGTGAGTTCGGGCCGAGCCGATATCGGTTTTGCTCAGGACCCCGACGCCGACAGATTGGCAATTGTCGACGAGAACGGCACCTATATCGGCGAGGAATACACTATTGCCCTGGCGGCGAAATATATTTTCAGCAAAAGAACCGGCAACGCGGTGACAAATCTCTCGACTTCGAGGATGATCGATGATATGGCCGGCAAGACGGGCGGCAAGGTTATCCGTACGGCCGTCGGTGAGGCGAACGTCGCCGCAGCGATGCTCGAAAATGATTGCATCATCGGCGGAGAAGGTAACGGCGGCGTGATTGATTTGCGGGTGGGCCCCGTCCGTGACAGCCTTGTCGGAATTGCCCTTGTCATGCAGCTTATGGTTGAAACGGAAAAAACGATCAGCCAATTGGCCGGCGAAATCGGCGGCTATTATATGAGCAAGGACAAATTTCCCGCCGACCAGGACCAAGCGCGGCAAATTCTCGAATCGGCAAAAGAGGTCTTCACCGAAGCGAAGCTGGAGACCACCGACGGCTGTCGATTCGATTTCGATGACGGCTGGCTGCATCTCAGGGCCAGCAACACTGAACCTGTAATGCGGATTATCGTTGAGGCGAAAGACCGGCCGACTGCTCAAAAATATATCGATCAGGTGACGACAATACGGACCAGGGTATTGGCACGCTGATGGGCAATCACAAACAAGACATTACCGGCAGGCAAATAAAAACGATCACACATATCGGCATGGCGGTGAATATTGCCCTGTCAGTCATCAAGGTCGTCATTGGTTTGTCAGCCGCTTCGCTGGCGCTTGTGGCCGACGGGATTCATTCACTTTCCGATGTCGCCACCGATGTGGCTGTGCTTCTGGGCCTGCGTTTGGGTTCGAAAGAACCCGACCAGAGTCACCCCTACGGCCATGGGCGGGCGGAAACTTTCTCGGCCGGCTTGATTGCGCTGATCCTGATTGTTGTCGGCGGGGCGATGATTTACTATGCTACTTTGGCCATCGCCAGAGATGAAATTACCGCCCCCCGGTTCTGCGTACTCATAGCTGCCGTCATTTCAGTTGCCGCTAAAGAGTGGCTATACAAAGTCACACAAAAAGTTGCAATTCGATCTCACAGTCCCGCACTTTATGCCAACGCCTGGCATCACCGCAGCGATGCTCTCAGTTCGATCGCGGTCGTGATAGGATATGTGTCGCTGGAATTAGGATTCGGTCACGGTGACCAGGTCGCCGCGATTGCCGTCGGCCTGATGATTATCTGGGTGGGAATCAGGGTTATTAGCAATGCCCTTCGTGAGCTGACAGAAGCCGCGGTCGATCCGGATACAATCGGGCATATAAAAAAAATCATCAATTCCGATTCTTCTATCCGCCAGTACCATAAATTGCGGACCCGCATGGTCGGCAGGGAAGTTTTTCTCGACCTGCACATCCTCGTTGATCCGGATTTGAAAATCACCGCTGCCCATGAAATTGCTGAAAGCCTGGAAAAAACCCTTGATGAGCAGATAACACGCCCGATTAACATCACCGTTCACATTGAGCCCGACACACCTGAATTAAGAAAATAACGACTGATTTCGACACATTACGAACCTGCCGGAATATTTTGAAATTGGGATGGGGATTTGGTATTATACGGCTTGAATTGTGCAAGATTGCTTACCGAACAGTGTAAAAGTGTATAAGAACACCGTTTATGAGCTTAAATGTGGAATATCGATATAGTCATCTTTACAAAGTCGTCGCTGTGCGTGCATGGCACGATGTCCTCTGGTCTAAAGGAAAGGAATTACGATGAACTCACTAACAGGCTCTTCGAACCTGAACTTTTCACGCCGGACGTTCCTGCAGGCGGCGGGCGGTACGGCCGCCGGTCTGTCACTCAGCTCACATCACTGGCTTAGCTCTCTGGCCGCGGCTCAACCGGCCGGCCAGCCCAAACGCCCGGCTGTTGTCCGAGCCGTCTTTATCTATCCGCCGACGGCGTCGTTACGCAAGGTTGGCTATTATAGCTGGCCCGGTTCCACTTTCGATGCCGAAGGCCGCCAGAGTCAGTATACTCTCGGTTTGCAGGCTATCGAGCGTAAGCTGGGTATGCGCATTACCGTCGAGCCGCAGGCGCTGGACGAGAACGGGAGTGTCACGCGTTTCATCAACGAGATCAAGACCAATCCTCCCGACGGTCTGTTGCTGGTACCCTTTAAGAAGGGACACTTCCCGCACGTTACACGTATCGTGCAGGAGACTAAAATCCCAACGGTTGTGCTCGCCACACTGGGCGTTCTTTTAGTCGGGCACGTCCGCGAGCTTCACCGAAAGCCGGGTGTGTATATGATAAATTCGCTGGACAACCTTGACGCTGTCGAGCAGGGCATGAATATGATACGCACGGCATCGTGGATGAAACAGAGCTGCATCCTGAATATCGCAAGAGCGGCCGCCGCGGACCGAACGGTTCCGCATCTGGGGACGAAGGTTCGTACCGTGGCAAACACGGGCTTCATCGAAGAATTCAAGCGGACACAGGCCACGGCCGAAGTCAAAAGGCTTGCCGCAGCATACCGCGACAACGCCGCCAAGGTTATTCAGCCCAATGAGGAGGATATACTCGACGCGGCCCGGGCGTGCATTACGCTGAAGCACGTTGTAGAAGCCGAGAAAGCCGACGCCGTAATGATGGATTGCCTTCCCGGGCTCAAACACCC
>DQCG01000361.1:0-4909 GCA_003533825.1 Phycisphaerales bacterium | reverse complement strand
GGCTGCGAATCCGACCTCGACGCCACACTGACGATGATGCTCTATCAATACCTTTTCGACAGGCCGGGCTTCCAGCACAATCCGACCGTCGAGACGGAGAAAAACCACTACTTTTGCGCGCATTGCACGAGCGCATCGAAAATGAACGGTCCCGGCACCAAGCCGGAGCCGTATGTGCTGATGAGTCATGCCGAGGCGGGCTGGGGTTGCGTACCCAGGGTGCTTTTCACGCCCAAGAAGCAGGTAACTATCGCGAAATATCTTTCCGTACGCTCCGATTCCGAAACGCCGCAGATGCTGGTGTACTCGGGTGAGATGGTGGGCTGTCCCGGTGTTCCGCAAACGGGCGGCTGCCGCACAAATGCCGAGACGACGATAAACGAGTTGGATGACGTCGCCGACCTCAAAGGCCACCATCTTGTGATGGCATACGGCCAGCACGCAAAGTCCTTGCGCCGGTTCTGCCAATTCTACGGCATCGAAGCGGTTATCTAAGTCATTGTCGAGGGAACTAAGGGATATGGTACATTTTTTTTATTCGCTCTGCGTAAAGTATCGTCATCCCGACTGAGGTGATTCTTAGCTTTGTAAGTTGGGCCTTGACCTGCCATGATGCTACTGCAAAATCCTCTTAATCATAGGAATTTACTGTTGACATGCTTGTCAGGGCAGACTATTTTCAAAGTAGGGCAGCAAAGATATTCAGTTGCAATAGAGAACTATCCGTTTTTCAGATTGGTGTTTTTCGGTATCTTGTCGAAAGATCGACCTTCGAGAAACAATCGGAAATGTTTAATTATCAGGAGGAATTTGTTTTTTAAAAGGACATGCTATGCGGCATAGCTTAGCAGAGATAAATAGGGTATCCGAGATATATTCGTATCTTCACATTGCAGAGGCTTAATGAACGTACATAAACAAAAATTGGTGGTTGTTATATCAATTCTGACGGGAGTTTTTTACGGGTGTGCAACGACGCCGAGTGCCCCAGCCGGGCGGTCTCAAGGCGAGAAGACGCCCGAGTTTAACGTCTATCAGGTGCTTCCTAATCAAATTCTTCGGGGGTTTAACTATCGACTTGCTGAACGTGTTTCGGTGAATGAATACCAATATGTGTTCACGATTAGGTCGGACTTCGGCGAGATAACTGCACAGGGGCGAGATATGCTTGGCCTGCGTCTGCGCGAGTTGAAATCGATTAAAGCCGCCCGGGAGTTAAGCAAGGATCCACTTGTTGTCGATGGCATTCTTGCTCCGCTGAGAGACACGGAGAAAGGATTGCAACTCATTATCAACGAGCCGCTCGAATCACTCGAGCGTGCCCCCGAAGGTATTGACCTCATGGTCAATCAGTATGTCGATCCGGCGGATCAAAGGGCGGGCTCTCCCGATCGGCGGAAGCTGGCTACCAAACTCGATTGTGATCCTGAGACGAGCAATCCCGTGCTGAAGAAGCTGCTCGACGAAATGACGCTCGAACTGCTTGGTGGAAGCCTTGTTACGCAAGCCGCGATGTCTTTCGTCCCCGGCCTGAGCGTGCCTGCCACGACAGCACAGATGAAGGAACTTATCGCCAATAAGCCGCCGAGCGCTATCAATAGCGAAATTGATGCGGAGCTTGAGGCGGCAGGTGTCGAAAAGTCAATCCGCTCTCGATTCCGCTACTCTACAGTGTTCACAACCATCCAGCGTCTAAAACTCATAGATCGATTTGGGGCCCTGGACGGCGTCCAAAATCGGGTAGCTCTAATCGAAGTTGCAGCGCAGGCACACACTGAGGCCGAAGCTCTCAGCTCCATCCATAAGGGAAAGATGCTTGCTGACATTCACAAACGACAGTCAATCCGGCTTTTGAAGTTTGTCGGATTGTTTCCGCTGGCAGTACTCGGCAATGGAACACATGTCCTGATATGTCCGTACGATTATGTCACGAGTACTGAAGAGGTGGACAAATATTTTGATTCTTACCGCGCATCAAATCCGAATGTTACTACAGTGCTTGTAACCGCCGGTTGCGTATCACCGGCCGTGCTCAAAAAGATGGAGTCAGCTCGCATCAGGATAGTCGAAGAAGACACTTTTACCAGTGATTAGGATGAACGAGCCAACAAAGGATGTATCTGATAACTATTGCTGCAAGAGACTCTTACAGACAACGCAAAGAATGGTTAAACGAAGACAGATGATGAGATGTTTGTATCTATTAGGTATCGGATTGGTGTCGGTGCTGGTCTGTTTGGGGCCGGCTGGCTGCGGCAATTCGCAGCAACAAAAGTATGAACCGGAGATGATGACCGTTCACACATATCAGATCGACGGACTGACGGTTCGAACGGGGGATCTAATCTGCACGAACACCACCGAACAAGAGTCCGTATTCGGCGGGCTTTTCTGGCGTTTTTTTGGGATAATGATACCCGGCGAGGTGGACCATATCGCAGTGTACGTAGGGCCGGGCGGTCGTTGCGTCGAGGCGGGGGCCAAGTATCGCGTGATCACGTTCAATATCAAAGGCAACACATGGGACTCCTCGAAGATGGTAGAAGAGCGCGGCCCTATTCTGGATAATCTCTACGGGGTAGCCTATCCGCTGGCAGGCCTTTCGTTATCCAGTGAAGAGGAGGCCGGGATTCGAAAAAGAGTAGCGATATACTGTATCAGGCAGGCCGAAGCTAATAAACTCTACAATGCCATATTCCTGGACTCAATGACCGAGGATGCCTTCTATTGCAGCCAACTGGCTTATAAAGCTTATCTTAAGGAAGGGATAGATTTGAATACGGGCAAAGGCGTGCAGAATTTCCCGGGTATGAAAAGCATCGTTTTTCCCCAGGAGATATGGAGCGGATGCATGCATGAGAGGGCTTCAGCCCGGGTGTTAAAGTAACGAGCACTTTTTGTTGAAATAGGCTGCGCTCAAAGTCGCAGTTATCATGACAAGGATAAATCTCAGTTCAGGCAAATGGAGCATAAAATGAAAAGAATAATATTTCTGCTACTTTTGGCTTGCTCGATATTTCCAGGCTGTGTTACTGAAAAACCGAAGCGATCTGTACGTTTCCCAATAAAAATCGGCCTGCTTGCCGACAGCCAGCTTACCTCTCATAACGGTTTTTATAATTATAATCAAAGAAGCAGATTTGCCGACCGAATGGTTGACGTTGCTATTCGCCCTCCTGCTTTGGAATGTTTTCTGGCTGAAGAAATGGTTAATATAGCCCTTAAGAAATTGACGAAGGATAACGAAGGCGAGAAAGACGGCGTTGACGTAATTATATATCTCGGGGACGGTGCGAACAGCGGCGGCACGGATGAAATCGAGCTGTTATATTCTATCCTCGATAAACACAGGGAGGCAACGGGAATTCCGATATTCATACTCATAGGAAATCATGATTATTTAGGTTGTGGAAATATCGTTACTCCGGGGACAAGGTTCGCACTTTTAAATCGTGACGGCCGGCCGAATAACCCGGCACTCACAAAATATCAGGTCCTTAAGAAGATAAGCGAGTTTAATCATGCCAGTAATAAGTTGCCTACAAATAAGAAATTTAAGTACGTTGACAATTATGAGGTGGTCGAACGAAATAAGGGATTAGATCATAATACAGGCTTATATTTAAGCGGGTTCCTTTCCTATTCGGAGGAGGGCAAAAACAGTGTAGAAATATTTTTGCTGGATACTTCAGACTACAAGGATGCTCCCGACTGGTCAAGCCTGGCCAAATGGGGTTTTTATGGAGTAATCGGGTCGTTATCATTCAAAGATGAACCTGGTGTGTTATCGCAAGCCAGCTACTTTAAGAATGTTGCTGGAACATCGGTGCCGGATTTCAGGTTTCTGGCTTCTCATTATCCCAAAGATCATCTTGACAGAATCACTTTTTCCAAGCCAGGTGATGTTCCCTTTGACATAACGAATTTGGCCTGGGAAGTTATCGAGGGCGCTTTCTGCTATCCCACATTCTCAGAGTCACTTAACCAAAATCTTGAGAGTTTGCTTTCACATAAAAAAAGGAATTATTGGCTGTCCGGTCATACTCACGTGCACGCTACGCCCCAGCCTTCCAAAATAGTTGTTGGAGGGCTATTGCAGGACAAATATTACAGAGGAATTAACATAGGCTCAACCACTGATTACCGGGCACATGTAGTTATCGTCGAAAGCTATCAGCGGCAAAAAAATAGCCGTGTGGATAACTTTATTGGGTATCGCGAGATTCCTCTATTTGGCTACCGAGAAGACTTCCTGACAGAGATACTTAAAGCGATTGGAGAATACGGGCGCGATCACTATAACGATCCGAATTTTCAGCGTCTTATCGTACCGATTAACGAGTGGATCAAGGAGGAAAAATCCGTAGATTTGATAGATGCAAGTGTTTCGACTCTCACACTACAGCCGGGAAACTTATTAGAAAAAGGATTTTCGACTCTCGGCTTAGGGCCAAAAGATGCCATGGGGCCCGAGGAAAGATACCGGATTGATATGGGGGCTATGATACTCGGGCTGAATAAGAAATATCGGGAAAGTAGCTGGATAGATAAGCAAACGGAGGCTTCCACCAGACACTTGAGGAATTTCGTAAAGCTCTTTGTTGACCGTACCGGAAACAATCGTGATGATGTTATTTCATGCCTGGGTTTCCTGGCGGGAGCTTATGAATGCGGAAAGTTTCCCAAGGGTTGTGACTTTAATCCGGGTTACCTGAAAAAACTATGTAACAAACCAACATAACGGCCGGGAACAGCAGAATACAAACGCCTTTTATTGTTGATGACGATGTACACCGGGCAAGTCCGCGGTTAATCACTATTTTTCAGATTTCACGCCGCACAAAGTAGTCGGAGAAGCAGAAGAATCGGTCTTAGCGGCAACCGGTTAGCCATAATAAGAGTATTTTTA
>DQCG01000691.1:3223-4696 GCA_003533825.1 Phycisphaerales bacterium | reverse complement strand
GCCTGGCAGCGGCATTGCGCTCGACAGTGTCGGAACCAACAACGGAACCCTGGAAGGAGACTCAACCTGGACAACAGGCAGAGTCGATGGGGCCTTAAGCTTTGATGGTGACGGCGATTATGTCCGTTTCGACGCTATCGAGCCCCTGGCAGGGGACAGTTTAACCGCGCAGGCATGGGTACGTTTAAGTGAGTCTGCAGGATTGTGGAATCCGGTAATGAATCAGTATGATCCGAACAACGATGGTTACTACTTCTATATTTCCGATGACAAGCCTGCGTTCTATATTATTAACAGTCCGAGTCTGGCTCATGTTGTTTCACCCGAAAAATTGGTCGCAGGCCAATGGTATCATGTTGCCGGAACAAACGATGCTTCCAACCTGAAGCTGTACGTTGATTTCCAGTTGAAAGACAGCGCTCCCTCAGCCGGTTTTATGGGGGTTAGTGGCAGCGCTTATATTGCCTGCGAACTTGTTACTCCACTTTATTACACAGGCTTAATCGACGATGTTCGTATTTACAACCGGCCAGTGAGCGAAAGTGAATTTCAGAATATATTTTACCCGATGGGCCGCTGGAGCCGGAAAAGCTCCTGGCGTTCGAGCGTATACCGCAACGGCTCACCCGGCTGGGATGATAACATCAACATTCTGCCCAATCCCGGGGCCATTGTAATTAACGAGGTGATGTCACATTCCAACGCCGGCCCGGATTGGATCGAGCTGTACAACACCACCGGCGAGGACATCGAGATTGGCGGCTGGTTCCTCAGTGACAATGACAGGGATGAGCCGAACCTGATGAAGTACAGGATTGCCGACGGTACAAAGATTGCCAAAAACAATTATTTCGTTTTTTACGAAGACGCCAATTTCGGCAACCCGGACGACCCCGGCTGTCTCTATCCTTTTGCCCTGAGTGAAAACGGCGAGAAGGTGTGTCTTAGATCACGTATGGACCCGAATGGTATGTTGACCGGATATCGCGAGGTTGAGGATTTCGGCGCTTCGATGACCAATGTATCGTTTGGTCGATACTACAAGAGCAGCACGGGCAATTTCAACTTTGTAGCGATGGACTCCAATACGCCCAAGCTGCCTAATACCAACCCCAAGGTCGGCCCGATTGTAATCAACGAGATTATGTACAATCCTCCGACCGGCAATCAGATGGCCGAATACATCGAGCTTTACAATATTACCACATCTCCGGTTACATTATATCGCTCTGATAAATACACATCCTGGAAGTTTACGGACGGCGTTGATTACACCTTCTCGTCCGAGCCTCCTGTTACGATATTTGGTAATCGTTACCTGTTGTTGGTGAAGGGAGACGTTGACGATTTTAAGTCGGCCTTTACGGCCAGATACGGTTATCCCCTGCCGCTCAACGTTCAGGTTGTTGGCGGTTATGACGGCTGGTTAAGCAACGCGGGTGAGCGGTTACAGATAGCTATGCCGGGCGATAC
>DQCG01000691.1:0-3171 GCA_003533825.1 Phycisphaerales bacterium | reverse complement strand
TGTGGACCAGTGGCCGACCGAAGCGGATGGTCTTGGTAAATCACTTTCTCGCAAGGTATCGACCTCTTATGGCAATGATGCAGCGAATTGGGAGGCGGCTGCGCCTTCACCCGGCATTGCCAACCCATAGAATCCCGGCCGGAGACTCATTAAGAACAGGTTCAGTTGGTCCTTTAGCCAGTGGAAGCTAAGACAGCAAAAACACAAGTCGAAATCATATATCAGGACGATGATATTATTGTCGTCAATAAGCCGAGCGGTATATCTGTTACCAAAGACCGCAGCGGCGCCGCTAAACTTGCCGACATACTCGGTGAGCAGTTGAGGCATCAGCTACGCGGCGAGCTTCGGCTTGTGCATCGGTTGGATAAAGCCACCTCCGGCGTTATGGTCCTTGCCAAGAACGTCGAGGCCCAAACACGCTTAACAAATTATTTCAGGAACAGACTTGTCAAAAAGACATACCTTACTCTTGTAATCGGCATAGCGCCGGGCAAGCAAGGCAGAATCGATGCACCCCTGACACGGAGGGATAAAAAGGCAGGCCTTATGTGCATAGCACACAAGAAAGGCAAAGAATCGCTTACGCATTGGAAATTGCTTGCTGACTTCGGTTCTGTGGCGTTACTGTCCGTCAGCCCCGTAACGGGCAGGACCCATCAAATTCGTGTCCACCTGCCTCACATTGGATTGCCTTTGGCGATTGACCCTCTGTATGGCAACACTCGCCCGTTATTTCTCTCCGACTTCAAGATAGACTACCGTCTTGCCAGGGACCAAACTGAAAAGCCTCTTATCGAGCGACTGACACTGCACGCTTATCAAATCCAGTTTTCCGAGTTGGAGCAAAACCGCCCGAATTGTTTTATCGCGGGCCTCGACAAAAAATTCACCGCCACCATAAAAATGCTCACCAAATATAATCCCAAGGGTCTTGACGCGTTCACCAATCCTGACGATTTCTCCAGCATCTTAAACACTCAGAGATTATCCTGATTATTTTGTCTTCTTATCCTGTATATTCGGCAGTTTTTACTTGACCTCAATCAACTGATTATTGATTATTGACGATTTATGGTTGAATCCATAGACTACGAGCCGAAGATAGTGTAAAAATTAGAACCTGCGGTAAAACCGCAGGCTAAATAGATTCCTCGCTGCGCTCGGAATAACAAAAAAGGCGTGAATGACAATAGGTGTTTTTATGGCTGAAAAGCAAGTAAGAGTCGGTCTGGCCGGCTTTGGTACCATCGGTTGTGGTGTTGCAAAGCTGATACTGGAAGAAGCAGAGTCAATAGCGGCTAAAACAGGATTGCGCCTTGAGCTGGGCTGCGTAGTCGATACCGATACCGAGTCGGCCCGGCCTGTAAAGCTGCCGAAAAGCATTCTTACGAATGATATAAACAGGCTTCTAAATGACGACACAATTCAAATAGGTGTCGAACTTATCGGCGGCACGGATGCAGCAAAAGATGTGCAACTCAAGATGCTCGATGCGGGCAAAGACGTAGTTACGGCCAATAAGGCACTATTGGCCGAGCACGGCAACGAACTTTACGAAGCGGCACACAGGAACGGACGATGTATAGCCTTTGAAGGCAGCTGCGGAGGCGGTATACCGATTATTTCAGCTATACGCACCGGATTGGTCGCAAACAATATCACGGCAATGTACGGCATCGTGAATGGAACGTGTAACTATATCCTCTCCGAGATGACCAGTAAAGGCGAAGGTTTTTCGGAGGCGCTGGCCCAGGCCCAGAATAAAGGCTACGCTGAGGCAGACCCTACGCTCGATATCAACGGCGGGGACAGCGCCCATAAACTGGCTATTTTAGCTTCCATTGCTTTCGGGTATGAAATCACACTTGAGGACATCTTCGTTGAAGGTATTGAATCAGTATCAAAGGCCGATATTCGCTACGGCGGAGAAATGGGCTATATTCTGAAATTACTGGCAATAGGACAAAAAGACAAAGAGGGCAAAGTCTCACTGTGTGTGTATCCTTCCTTTATCGCCAAGGATAATCCGCTTGCCCGTGTAAATGGTCCGTTTAATGCCATCAGTATTTTCGGCAGTGCAGTCGGCCAGGTAATGTACTACGGGCGGGGCGCGGGAATGATGCCTACGGCGAGTGCGGTTGTTGCGGACATTATCGATGCCGCTCTTGGTAATTCGGTTACTACTTTCCGACATCTGCATCTAAAACCAAGGAGCGAAACAGAGTTGCTGATAGAGAAAATTGGCAACTGCGTGAGCAGATTTTATATAAAGGTTCTGGCAAAGAACCAGCCGGGCGTTGTGGCCAAGTACAGCAAGGTACTTGGCGACCACGATATAAGTATATCCGGTGCACTACAACACGAAGGTGCGGGTCCTAATAATACCGTTCCGGTTGTAATCATAACCCATTCCGTACAGCAGAAAAACATGACTGCCGCCTTAGTCGAACTTGCAGAACTGGATGTGCTCAGCGGAAGGCCTGTTTGTATCAGAATCGTAGATATTCCAGAGGACAAGGATTGATGACTAAGTACGTTATAATAGTTCCCGACGGGGCGGCGGATGAACCACTGGAGCATTTCGGCGGAAAGACCGTACTCGAAGCTGCGGAGACGCCGAATATGGACAAAATCAGCACGCGTGGCAGGCAGGGGCTTGTACAGACAATTCCTGATGATATGGAAGCCGGCAGCGATGTTGCACAAATGAGCCTTCTTGGGTACGACCCGCGCCAATACTACACCGGCAGAGCGCCAATAGAAGCCGTGGCTCGCAACATCAATATATCCACAGATGACTGGGTCTTTCGATGCAATCTGGTTACTATCTCCGACGGTAAAATGGCAGACCACAGTGCCGGACATATCTCCACGGAAGAAGCCAAGGCACTGATAAAAGAGCTAAACGAACAATTAGGCAATCAGAATTTCCAGCTTTACCCGGGGGTAAGCTACCGGCATCTATTAGTCTTCAAAGGTCAGGATTTCGACGTTCATACATATCCTCCGCACGACTACATAGACCGGAAAATAGAAAAGATTCTGCCTCGCGGTAAAGGGGCTGAAATTCTTATAGATTTAATGGCTCGTTCACAGCAACTTTTCAGCAATCACGACATTAATAAAGTTAGGAAAGACCTCGGTGAAAATCAGGTCAGCTCCATCTGG
>DQCG01000653.1 GCA_003533825.1 Phycisphaerales bacterium | reverse complement strand
AGAGAGCCTTTTTCTTCCCATCGCGACCTGCGGGCGCGGTCGATGACCGGGCCCGGGAAAAAGTACTCGGTCTTGAGATAACGCCGGGTGTGTTCTGAAATGAGCAGGTGTTTTTCTTGAAGCAGTTCCCGGAATATTCCCATCGCCGGGAAGTCCTCTTTCGGTTCGATCCCGGCGATTAATCGATGCGCCATGCCGCAGATTTCGTTGTCCAGCACGAGCTTCTCAAGAGACAGACAGCTTTCGAAATCGAGCATGCCGGGACCGGAGATGTTGTTTATGCCGGACAGCGCAGCTAATACGGCACCGATTCCGGTTTCCAATCCTGCTTGTGCGTCCAATTCTTTAGAGTCACTTAGAGAGATGTATGCCTGGGTGGGCAGGTTTAGATGCTTTCCGATTTCGCTGTAAGCGCAGTCGGTCATCATGGTCTCGATAGCACCCATGGGGGTGGTTTCGTGCCGGACGTCGAACATGGCCGGCGAGCCGCCGTAGAGGATGGGCGTGCCGGGACTGGCCATCTGGCTGATGACAACGCCGCTTAGAGTTTCTGCCGTATGCTGGATCAGCGTCCCGGTAAGTGTGACCGGGGCTATGAAACCGGACAAGGGCATGGCAACAAACTCGACGGGGATAAAATACTTTGCGCAATCCAGCAGATTTTGCGAAGTGACCTCGCTCCATTTCAGAGGGGAAGTAGGACAGCAGGAGAAAATGGTAAGAGGTTTTTCTTTAAGAGCCGCCGAGGCGCCCCGAACGGCGAGCTGGAAATCTTTCATCAACTCGAAAGATTCGATTGTAAAAGCGCCGGTAACCACGGGCTTGCTGCCGTAAAGCAGGCTGAGATACAGGCGATAGCTGTCGGAAATTTCTTCGGGCACATCCGTGGATATCAACGCGGTGCTCGTCGAGGCGATATTTTCAAGCTGCTCGGTAACTTTCACGAAGTTTACATAATCGGCGGTAACAGCCTTGCGGATTTTTCTTTCCTGGGAATCGAGAATATTCAGGGCGGTCGAACCGGGAGTAAAATAAACGTTATCGCCTGAGAAATCATGCGTTTGGTTCCCGGCGGTGTCGTAAAGTCCGAACGTTGCCGGAGCGGCTTTCAGTGCCTTGTCGATTATCTCATTGGTCAGCACGGCATGACTTTTTTCCATATCTACCACGCAGCCACAGTCCGATAGCATGGCCAGCACCTTTTTATTGTGAATTTCGACCCCGAGCGTGCAGAGTATGCCGGTCGCCTCGGAAATAATCTGCTGGATAAGCTGGTCGCTTAAAAATTTGATTGTCGGCCTCATATCAACTTCCTTTCAGTTTCAGTTTTTTTACCTCAACGACATAAATCATTGTTGGTTCTCGCGGATTATCCGGCTTGCGGTCCCTGTTGGGTGAATCTGTTTGTTGCTGCATATAGTGTATATAGCCCGGCGGCAACGGCCCATGATTACCGGCGCGGATATTCGTCAGAGCCGAATAAGGGGCTTGAGACTTCTCGATTGGAAGCTGGCCCGGTCGTGCAGAAAGCAACTGCTCTCTCGTGAGAACAAACTGGCCTTTTCTCGGCTCCGCATGTGCGTAGCTGTATGTAATCCGGATTTTCCCGTCTTCGGTAATTGACAGTCTGGGTACGGGAGGAGAGCTCGGAATCGCCCCGCGTCCTTCGAAATAAAAGCGATGCTCCCAGTCGGTCAGTTGAACGATTTTCCACCGGCCGTCGAGCGGAGTGGCGACGAAAAGCTGGTTGTAACCATCCTCATCGAAACGCGTATAACTTATATAGGGCAATCCTTCGCCGTCCACGACCAAGGTGCCGCCGTTCATTAATCCCCTTTTTTGCGCGATGTGTTCGACTACGCCGGCGTTTTCCGGGGTAATCGGCAATTCGAGGTCTTGTCCATCCCAGGTCTTCCAGGAAATCCCGCGGTCCGGGCTTTTAGCGTAGCAAACATCAAAATTGGTAATTACGTCCGGCGTTTCCCGCCAGCACCAGGCAATATGCCAGAGGCCTTCTTTATCCTCTAAAATGCCCGAGGTGGCTATTTCGCCGGCAGTCTCCTGCGACAAAACTCCGAACGGATAAGCGTTACAGGTCGGATTCCGGTCGCGCCCGTTGGTCAGGGCCGGTACTGTTTTTGTCCACTGCTGGGTTTCCTCATCGTAATGTACCAGTATCCGCATCCCGTTACCGCTGCCCCCGTGACGGTACATCATGTATATCGATCCATCGCGGAGCTTCAACAGACTGGGATATGTGACTCTGTCTTCGTAATAACCGGCCCATCTGTGAATCGCCTCGAACGTGTGGATGTCCGCGGGGGCCTTGGTTCGATAATAGCGCAGGGGCCTGCAGTGCATATTACCTGTAACGTGAAGATATCCCTTTCGGTCCTGGAACAATATAACGCGGTTATGCGTATCCCATCCGACCCGTTCCGGTAACCTGACCAGGTCCCATTGCGCTTCGCCGAGTTTTCGTTTTCCCACGGTCATCCGGTGGTCGCCGTCATAAAAGGCGATATACTGGTATTGCCCGTCGGAGATTAAACAATTACCGCCGTTGACCGGATGCGAGGCCAGGCCTTTTGCTACGGGAATTCTGCGTATTTCCATCTGCCCGGCGACAGAGCCCCACAGCGATACCGACAGCACGAAACACCAGACAATAAGAAGTACCATTCGTCGAACCAACATGTTTTCTGCTCCTCAAGACGGCTGAATTCTTATCTGCACAAGGGCGCCCGGCTACATTGCTGAGCATTTCTTTTGAGTACTATACCAGATTGCAACCGCAAATACAGCAATTTGCAGACTTTTGCGAGCAGGCGCCTTAACCTTAGTTTGAGAAGGCTCAATCGATATGGAAGTATCTGAAAAAGTGTTATCAAAAAAACACGTTCCGAATCTCTTTTTCTATAGGAGCTTACGAAAAAACAGCACACCTATAAGATATTATTGCTTGTTAAAGGGTACTTTTTCCTTGCTGAGCGAAAAGAATGTTTGTATCATAATATTGAATCTCATAGATTGGAAAGTGTGAGATATCGAGCAGTTCAGTTAAACGCTCAAAAGGAGTGAAGTCAAACCCATCATAAAGGAGTTGGAAAATGAGCGGTATTTTTGGAGTAGTCTCTAAGGGAAATTGTGTCGAAACTCTCTTCTACGGCACGGATTATCATTCACACCTCGGAACGGAATTCGGCGGCATGGCAGTCTTCGGGGACGGTTTCTCGCGCCATATCCGTGATATTAGTCAGAGCCAGTTCAAGGCAAAACTTTTCGATGATTATAAGGGCATGATGGGCAATAAGGGGATCGGCGTTATCAGCGATCTGGATGAGCAGCCTATTTACCTGAACTCGAAATTCGGCCCATTCAGCATAGTAACGAACGGAATCGTCGAAAACGCCGAAGTTTTGGCCGATCAGTTGTTACAGAAAGGAATATCTTTCAGCGAGGTAAGCAAAAGGGCCGTTAATTCCACAGAGCTGGTAGCGAAATTAATCAGCCAGGGCGACAACATAATAGACGGCATAGAAAAGATGTTCAATGCCATAGAAGGCTCCTGCTCGCTGCTGCTGCTCAATAAAGACGGAGTATATGCGGCAAGAGATAGGTACGGATATACACCACTTGTAATCGGCAGGCGCAAGGATGCATGGGCTGTGACGAGCGAGACCACGGCTTTTCCGAATAACGAGTTTAAGATTATAAAACACCTCGATCCGGGCGAGGTGATTCTGATAAACGACGAAGGTATTATGCAAAGAAGGCAGGGCAGCCGGGACGTGGACCAGATTTGTGCGTTCCTCTGGATATACACCGGTTTTCCGGCATCGAACTATGAAGGAATAAACACAGAAATAGTCAGAGAGCGATGCGGACGCTACCTGGCAAAACACGATAAGGATATCGACGTCGACGTGGTCTCCGGCGTTCCCGATTCTGGGTGTGCCCATGGTTTGGGATATGCGATGGAGTCGGGCAAGCCATTCAGACGCCCTCTTGTTAAATATACGCCGGGATACGGCAGAAGCTATACCCCGCCTTCGCAGGCGAAACGCAACCTCATCGCAAAAATGAAACTCATTCCAATCAAGGAAGTCATCAAGGACAACAGCATCGTTGTCTGTGAGGATTCTATCGTGAGGGGAACGCAGCTCAAGAACTTCACTATAAAAAAGCTCTGGGATTGCGGTGCCAGAGAGATACATGTAAGGCCGGCCTGTCCGCCGCTGATGTTTCCGTGCAGGTTCAACCTTTCCACTCGCACGATTAGCGAACTTGCCGCCCGAAGAGCCATTCGGGATATCGAAGGGCACGATCTGAAAGATGTGTCGGAATATATCGACTGCAACTCTGAAAAATACAAAAAAATGGTAGAGTGGATTGCCAAGGATTTAGGTGTGACGACGCTTCGGTATCAGACCGTGGATAATATGGTCAAGGCCATCGGGCGACCCAAAGAAAAGCTCTGTCTTTATTGCTGGACCGGCCAATGTCCCAAATCAGCATCTCGAAAGCCGGCTATAGATATAGTTGAAACAAAAAAGGTTCCGGCAATGAAAGCAGCGGAAAGGAAAGCCGCACTCAAATCCGGATTATAGCGGAAGCCCGGCATCTGTCATTGTGTTGCACTGACTTTAGAGGTTCTATTCGTTAGATAGACGCCCGAGATGACCAGTACGGTTCCCACTGCGAGTGATATAGTGATTGGCTCGGCGAGGATAAAAAAAGCGCACAAGATCGCAGATATAGGGACAAAATTTATGAACAAACCGGCTTTTGTCGGGCCGATACGTTCTACACCCTGGTAATACCAGACAAATCCGACGACGGTCCCGAAAACACCTAAGTAGGAAATACATAACCAGTCGACAGCGGATTGGCTCGGGATATTTTGGAGCAATCCTTCGAAGAAAGCGGGAATAAACAAAGCAACGGCTCCAACTACGGCCGAATACGATACCGATGCGAGCGGAGACAGATTGTTCATAACAGCCTTGCCTATCAGCGAATATGCTACCCAACTCAGAACACAACAGAAAATATAAAATTCCCCCAGACCCAGGCTTCCCTCGATTATCCGGTTTATATTTCCTTTTGAGATGACTATTGCCGCTCCGCATACCGAGATGGCAATTCCCAATCCCTTTACCGGATTTATCTTCTCTTTCAGGAAAATTGCCGAGCAGATTATGATGAATATGGGACAGGTTGCAATTATAAGCGATGCTCGGCCGGCCTCGATTATTTTGAGTGCCTTGAAGAACATGACGTTGTACATGAAAATGCCCGTCATTCCGAGCAGGACAATGGGTACGATTTGGGGCTTTTTTAGTTTGGGAAGTTTACCTTCAATTCTCCAGGTCAGCAGCATCAGGAGTATTGAGGCCATGGCGAACCTCAGGAATGCGATCGAAAAAGGCCCGACGTTTTGGGTGACGAGCCTGCCCGCAACGAAAGTGCCTCCCCAGAATATTGCCGTCAGCAATAGCTTGGCGTAAATTTTCATATAAAACAACCTCGATCTATTTTGTAGCCGTGCATTTTGGCCGTTATGGCCCTGACAGTCAACAGTTGAGAATGTTTTTGTGAAGAATTGGTGTGACATTCACTGCATCCGGGACGGGCTGGATGCGAAACCTGCTCGCATTTGAGATCCGCCAGTTTGAAGTGGAGCTTTGTGCCTTTACCTACGGAGCAGTGGCATCATAACCGTCGATTACGGGAGCTTAGTTAACCTCAATCCTGCTTGTCTCTCTACTTTCTCCCGATTTATTTGTTGCAATTATGGTGTACTTAGTGGTCGTAGATGGGGCAACCGTCTTTGAGCCCAGACTGCTGACGGTACCTATACCGGGTTCTATGCGAACCTCATCCGCATTGGAGACCCACCAGGTTAAAGTTGAGCTTTGCCCGGCCTTAATCTGTGAGCGGGAAGTATTGAAACTATGGATATTCGGGTACCTAACGACTTCCACCGGTAGGATTTCTTTGCTCTCTTCGTCTTTATTTGTTCCGGTTAGCGGATTTTGCAGTTGGCTAACCTTTTTCATCCCGGCCAACTGAGCTGCAAGCTCGTCGATTTGTTCCCGGGCTTGCCGTGCCTCTGCAGCGATCGCATTGCGAGACTCAGTGAGTTTGTCGATCTGACTTTGCAACTGCTTGCTTGAAATGATAAGTTCGCCGATCCGTTTCCGTAGCAGGTCTCGCGAGCTGACGACTTCGTCGAGTTGTTTGTTCAACTGGTCGCGCGAGTCGGCAACAATGCTGAACTGTTCCTTGAGCTGGTCGCGAGAGTTGGTAAGGTCATTAACCTGTTTTTGTAACTGCTCGCGGGCCTGTGCGACAATGTCAATTTTGTCCTTGAGCTCATCCCTTTCAGTCTCGGTTTTTTGTAAAGTTGTTTTGAGGTTTTGAAGCTCGGCCCTGAGACGTTCTAATTCAGCTTTTTGCTCTGCTCCATTCTTGCAACCCGTCAGGGCGAGTGGAAATCCCAATGCTATTATAAATGTTAGAATCAGAATCTTTTTCATCGTTTCGCTCCCTTTCTTTCCGGCTATACTTGTAAGCCTGACTGCCCGGAAGACAATCAACCATTTTTAAAAGCTCGGACCGCAATACGGCAGACATTTTGCCGCTACTTAATCGGATCAAATGTCAAGATAATTGTACTTAATTGTCAGAAACCTGCCAACGATAAAGTCTTACAAAAAGTTTTTCAGGAACGATTGCGGTCAAAAATGAGGACTCTTGCCGACAAATCGGGTTTTAAGTTTATATTGGCCTCATTGTTTCGATATTTCAAAGATGACTGTGCCGCCGTTTGTGCAATCGAAGGGGTCCGGGCATTGGATATAGGCCTTGGATTTATCTTCTTTGCCGTCTAATCCCCATTGGGCAGGCTCGGAAACACGCAGGGCGTTATAATAAGGTATTAAAGCCGCCAGAGCGTGCATGCATACGGGAATGTCACTTACGAGCTGATAACCGGCCTTCAGAGTGAAGGAATCACCTTTTTTATATGTCGGGCAGTGACCCCTGATTTCTTTCACTGTTACCACGATTTCCATTTCAGATTATCTCCATTATGAAAGTCTATTTGGTTAGAATATACTATCATGCAGCTATTATAGCAATATTATACTGCCGTACCTCGACCATTCGGATTTGGCCGGAACCTGTCTGTAATCCTATCGCTGTAAATTCAGGATAACGAAACATCTCGAATCTGCGAGCAATGTGCTGAATTGCTTCTTTCGAGGACTTCCGCCTATTTCTTCTGCGGTCCCGGGACTCGCCGAACATCAGAGCGATTGGTCCTATAAACAAAGATGGCTTTCAAGAGCGGCAAAGCACGGCCTATAAAAACCGCACCGAGCTTCTGTAAATCGCCATATCTGGTTGTGATGAGAGATTTTAGCAACTCCGGCGTTGTTGGGTAGTCCTGCTACCTTGTTTAGAACGATATACTCATCGGTGTGATTCGAATTGCAGACAAGGTGCGGTTGTAGGAGCTGGCCAAAGGATTTTTAGAGCACAGCACCACCGACACTGTAACGAGACAAATGGCACTAATCACACTTGGAAATAGGATTGACAACAACGGCAGGAGCGAAAGACTGCAAAATGAGAAGGAATAGACCAGGAAATATACAGACATCCCGCCATCGTGCTCGATTAGCGAGTATATTCACTATCAAGAGATGTGTACTGTTTCTATTAATTGCAGCGGCGATACTTGCCAGACCGGCTTGGCAGGGGTGGCAATCATACTCACTTATAAAAACCACTGAAATTCAACTCGGGCAGATGGGCGGCTTAGAAGAATCCTCTAAGTACCGTGACGAGGTGCTCACTATGTCGGTGAAAATGGCTGCGGCCACAGGAGACCTGGAGTGGGCAAGTCGCTACGAAGACTTCGGCCCCCGAACAAGACCTTCGATAGAGGACGGTTGGGCTATTCCCGATAACAGCACGATAAGAGAAGAGGCAATTCTAACGGTCTTTGCAGATGACAAGCTGTCCGCATTGGAAAATGAGGCTGTAGAACAGGTGCGTCAGGGCAAACGTAGCCAGGCTGCGGCTTTGCTCCAGAGCCAGGAATATCAAGACCAGAAGAATGCTTATCAAAGGGGGATAGAGACTTTCACGACAAATTTACGCACATTCATGGAAAATCGTCGGGATGAGAATTGGAGCAAGGTGCAAAAGACAGTTGCGGTAATCGGCATCATTATACCTGTGATTGTGCTTGTTGGATTGATTGCGCTTCGGGGAGGAGAGCACATTTACGAACGTGCGACAAAGAAACACAAGATTAGTGCTTTTGCCCGCCAGTGGCAGGATACATTCAATGCAATCACCGATGGTGTCTGCATAATCGACAGAAACGGCGGCAAGATAGTGCAATGCAATAAAGCCATGACAAAGTTCTTGAAGAAACCGTATGACGAGATCATCGGTCAGAGCTGTTGTGAACTCCTTCATGGTTCGACGGAGCCGGTAAATAAGTGCCCGCTGGTACGCATGTTTGAAACTCGCCGAAGCGAGAATATGGATTTTCGGATGGGTGATAAATGGCTTAATATTAAGGTAGATCCTTTGATTGACAATGAGGGCTATCTCGTTGGGGCTGTTCATATTCTATCTGATATCACCGAGCACAGGAAAGCCATTAAGGCCCTGAGGGATAGCGAAAACAAGTTCAGGCTCGCATTTGCAAACGCGCAGGATGCTATTGTGTGGATGGAGAGCGAGACCGGTATTATCACAAACTGTAACAAGTCGGCTGAAAAACTTCTCGGAAAAGCGAGAAAGGAAATCATAGGACAACATCATACTACGCTCTACCCCAAGGGTAAGACGGAACGTCATCAAAGTCTGTTAGGTGAATCCGGCAGCAATTTTGAAGCGGAAATCGTAAGGAGAGGAGGGGAAATCAGAACGGTGACAATAGCCGTTTCAACTATGTTCGTCGAAGGAAAAGAAATTGTTCAGGGAATAATCCGCGACATAACCCAACGCAAGAAAGCTGAGAAGGAGAGGACGGAGCTGGAGCTCCAGTTGGGGCAGAAGCAGAAAATGGAGGCTATCGGGACGCTGGCGGGCGGAATCGCGCACGATTTCAACAACATTCTGGCCGCGATGCAGGGTTACGTCGAGCTGACACTCGATGACCTTTCCGAGGACAGCCCAGTACGAGACAACCTGGAGCAGATAATGTCTTGTACCAACCGAGCAACAAAGCTGGTCAAACAGATCCTGACGTTCAGCCGGAAGGATCAGCAGCAGCAGGAGAAAGAGCCGCTGCAAATCAGCTCAATTGTCAAAGAAGTGCTTACAATGCTCCGGTCGTCGTTGCCCGCAACAATTAAGATCAGCCGAAAGATCGAAGCCGACTCAAGTATGGTTCTGGGGGATTCGACTCAGATTCATCAGGTGTTGTTAAATCTCTGCACCAATGCTTCACACGCAATGCGTGGGAAGGAAGGCCTGTTGGAGGTCAGCCTTACGGACGTCGATTTTGAGTCGGAGACCAGAGTCGGCGATGAGTATATTGGCCGAGGTTCGTACGTGAAGCTAAGTGTTAGTGATTCCGGCTGCGGTATGGAGAAAGAAGTTGTCGAACGAATCTTTGAGCCCTTCTTCACAACGAAGAACGTAGACGAGGGGACCGGACTGGGGCTCTCGGTAGTCCACGGGATTATCAAGAGTCACGATGGAGCAATCACTGTTAACAGTACGCCGGGCGAAGGCACGGTTTTTGATATATACTTTCCAAAGATCGAAGGTGGTGAGGCCCGCGAACCTCAATCATCAGAATCAGCTCCCAGGGAGAAAGACGTGATACTCCTGGTGGATGATGAGGAAATGATGGTCGATGTAACAAGACGGATATTGGAACGATTGGGATTTGACGTGGTTGCCAAAACCAGCAGCATCGATGCCCTGGAAACGTTTCAGGAGCAGCCCGATCAGTTCGATCTGGTTATCACCGACCAGGTAATGCCAAATATGACCGGGACGGAATTGACCAAAAATCTCCTCTCCATCAGGCCGGACATCCCGGTGATTCTCTGCTCGGGATTCCCCGAAAGCATCTGTCCCGAGGAACTCAGAAGCATAGGGATTAAAGAGTTCATTATGAAGCCCATCAGCACGCAGATGATAGCCGCAATTGTCCGGAGGGTGTTGGAAGAAAACAAGGTAACAACGTGATATGTCGGTCCGGGTGGCCTTGCTTGTTGATCGACAAAAATGCCGCAACTTCACAAGGTCAATGACAAAAGATGCAGGGCAAAATCGGGCGGCGGTACTCCGAACAGGTACGAATCATCGGCCGGTCGATACAGCTCAAGTTGGCTCACAAAAACCAACACCTTTTTTGACATCAACAGTATACTCCGGATCAAGCCAGACGTCATAGTTTGATAATAAGCAGGACGATATAAAATCTACGGAAACGATAACTGCGTAACTTGGGTTAAGTATTTCTGATCTCGACTTTGAAAACAGTTATGTCACGACGAGGAGTGTAAAGACCCGAAAGAGCATGGGCTGTCTGCTCTTCGTCCATCGTCACATTAGAATCAACTTATCGCAGCTCTCCATAAGCGACAAATTCCAGGAAGTCGGCATAAAACACATCAGCATGAGACCGAGATAACCACCGAAGTACACCCTCAGAACACGGAGATAAACTC
>DQCG01000524.1:2690-5872 GCA_003533825.1 Phycisphaerales bacterium | reverse complement strand
CTTGTACTACTGCCATAAGATAGATGGGCTGGCCCGGCTCAATCCACGTCGGTGACCACGGCAGCTCGAAATATCCATCCTTGTTCCGATTCCGAGGCTCGGTACAGTAACCCCAGGACGTAACCGGCAGGGCGATAATCCGCGCCCCGTATGCAGGCTCGTTGTTGGGATCAAGGATCCTGCCCTTTATCATGGTCACCGGGAACGCGGGCTGTTCAATCACGGTCGATTTGCTGATTTTGGTTTTAACGGTCCCGGCCGACCGGGTAGGTTTGGTCTGGGCAAAGGCAATCCCGACGGCGATGCATCCGGCAATGGTGGCCGCGGTCAAACCCCAGCGAAAGCCGATATACGGGCTTTTGCATTGTTCCTCAACGATCCTGCGAATACGTCCGGCGAGCGCCTTTTTACTGCTTACCACAGCAGGCACAAATGCCGCCTGCTTCTGAGGTCTGAAATTGAGCAGCGACTGCGCGTAATCCTCGGCAGACTGCCCGCCGGCGACAACCCAGTCGTCACATGCCTGCTCGCTGAATCTCACCATTCGCTTCTTTGACCACCAAATGAGCGGATTCCACGGCAGGATACACACGATCAACTCTGCAATCAGACCGCTTATGTGGTCGCGGCGTCTCCAATGTGCCAGTTCGTGGCAAATCACGCCGACCCAATCGAGACCATCATCCAAATCGGTCGGCACGAGGAGCACAGGGATCGAGCTCCAGCACCATATCACGGGACTGCGCACATCGACACCGCTTCGGATCTGAAGGGCTTTGGCGATTCCAAGTCTTGCTATTACGGAATCCGCCGCCCGCTCGATATGCCCGCTCACCCGCGATTGTGTTCTTCGCAGCAGACGAATTCCGTTTACGACATCGACAGACAATCGTCCTAATAAGATCAGGGTCGCCGTCATCCATCCGTACAGCATAATCGTTCGCCATGGAATGTAGGCACCATATGAACTGCTTGCAACTGGTTCGACGTCCGCCGCTGCCTCGTGCGCTTCGGGCTGAATCTCCGGCGAAGCCGAAACCACAGACGCTTCCGCAGGTACGTTTATTACTAACGACGGCAGTGCGGCCGGCTCGGCAGTAAAAACGCCTAACTCAAAGTGCTTAACCAGGACTCCCATCGTTGGTACGAACACTGCCGCGATCATCGCGAGAAACAACACACCAGACGCCCTAGCCGGGCGACGCCTCAAGAGGAAACTGCCAACTAAACCGATTACGGCAAACAAGGTACTCTGCCACGCTACAGCCCATAACGACAGATCTCTTAAAAACAGTTCGCTAATCATCTCTCTCTCTCCTTCCGTTTTTTGTTTATCAACCGCTGAAGCTCCTGAAGCTCAGCATCGCTAAGCTGGCCCTCTTCCACGAGCTGGCGGAACAGCACAAGAGCATTCCCATTGAACATCCGCTTGACGAATTTTCGTACCGAGCCTGCGCCGGCCTGCTCGCGGGTTCTGGTCGGCAGATAGACGTGTTTCCTGCCGTCAACGCGATGCTTAAGCCAGCCGGCTTTTTCGAGCCTTTGCATAGCCGTCAGCACCGTCGTGTACGCCAGTTCCTTCCTGCGGCACAGCCGCTTCCAGACCTGACGCACGGTCGCCTCGCCAAGCTCCCAGACGACCTCGATTACCGCACGCTGCAATTGCCCGAAATGATCAAGTGATTTCTTGCTCACAGTATCAACCTCTCTTTTTTATTCGCTTCGGTCTTCTCAATCATGCTCTCCGCGTTCTTCATCGCTGCCATGTTCGCTGATTCCGACTTCAGGATGAGCGGACCATCCGTCAAAGTTCTTGCTTGTTGTCGTTAGTTTGACGTCTCTTTTTTCACCTGGACCGAGGTCAGCCGGAGTTGTTGGGCCGAGCTCTATTCCGTTTGACAAGTGAACCTCAACTCGAACCCGTTGTAAGGTTTCGCCCGTGGTGTTCTCCACTGTGCCATTGAAGGAATTGCTTTGCGCATCATAGGTCAAAATCAGTCGGGCACCGTTTCGGACCGAATCGTATTTCTCGTTCAGGGCAAGTTGCGTGCCTGATTCTTCCCCTTCCTCGCCATGCTCACCACCTTCGCGGTCGTGTTCGCCGTAGCCCTCTCGGCTGTGTTCACCGCCATCGCGGTCGTGTTCGCCGCGAGTCGCCGTGGAGCTATCTGAGTCATGATTCCCACCGGCTTGTCTATCATTTGAACAACCGCTAATAACGACCATCAACATAACGGCAATCGTGGCAAGAATTCTTTGGATGTGATTCATAAATGTACTCCCTTTCTCTGTCATAAACCATTCTGTAATTAGATACCTCATTATGTAGTACTACAATTTGTAGTAGTTGTCAACATAAAAATCTAAAATTTTTTGAAAAATTTATTCTATCCCCCGTTTTCTCTCAAAAAACGCGGGGAAAAATGTCGGGCAAGAGAAAAAAGTGTCAGATTACCGCGGCAATAAGAAGCAGTAACGCACCGACCGTGGCGGCGGCAAATGTGAGTCTGGACCATTTTAGATACCTGGCGACATCCGGCTGCTGATCCTCGAACTCATAATAGTAGTCATCTTCCGAATCCGGGTCTTGCTTCGGACGCAGACGCAGCTTTACATAAAAATGTGCCGCGATGGAGATTAGAAAAAGCGGGCCGGCAATAATATAGAGAACTGCATCCATCGATTCTACTATTTGTCATTAAATGTAAAACTGCTGGTTGTAATCATACTCTCATTCCGCCTTTGGTTCGTTCGTCCCGGGTTTCGGCGGCAACTTAACCTGGCGACATGCGACTCGTCTTTCACCAAGCAGATTTCCGCCCCCAAATAGTTGAAAACGGTACTCTCCGGGGCCCGGAAAGACGATACCCTGTAAGTTCATCGCCAGCGTGACGATTTGTTTAACGTTCTGGAAATTAACTTTTCCCTCCCGTTCGAATATGACTTTTTCCTCATCCTGGGTATTGACGAGGGTTATTTTTACATCCGTTGTGCCATGCCCGTTCGTCATCTCACAGAAGAAGACAATTTGCGCATGTCTCGCCGGATACCTCGGGGCGTCGATCGTCTGGACGATATCGATAATACTCGGCATACCGGAGACTTTGTCAAAGATAACCCTGTTGCAGGTTATTGCCGATAACAGGATTGGCTGAATATCTGTCATTTAGTCAACCTCGCTC
>DQCG01000524.1:0-2632 GCA_003533825.1 Phycisphaerales bacterium | reverse complement strand
TCCATAGTTTTCGGATTCTGTGCCCTCCTGGCTGCACGTATCCTGGTCTCGAAAACACCAAAATCGCGGAATTCCAGGCGGTTATTCTTAGCAAGCTCCTCGATGATCTCATCGAGAAAAGACTGAACTACAGGCTTAACCACCGCTCGTCTGGTATTCGTATTTTCGGCTATTCGGTCAATGACTTCTTTTTTCGTAATTGTCGACATCGCTCACCTCCCGAGTGATTTATTATAGCGGTCATAAAACTTCAACAAGTACTCGTAGTAGTCTAACAAATATAACTCTTACAATCAAACGTTTCGTCATTTTCCCACCAACAAGGCAATTTAGCAATCAATATCTCAAGCAAATTGTGTTTTTTTCTGAATACTGTACAACAAATGATCCTTGGAATTGAGATGAAAATCTGGTATTATTGGTCTTGAAGTCTGAAGGAGTCTTTCATTAAAGTCTTTATAAGGAAATATCCCTGGTAGTACTATTGCAGCTTTTTTTGAAGGAGGATTATCATGTGTAAGAAATCGATTTATCTGGCCTGTTTTGTTTTAGCGCTTGGGCTGGCTGCGGGCGCGGCGAACGCCGATATTACAAGCGACCTGGTGGGATACTACCCTCTTAATGAAGGGGCGGGTGATACCGCTTTCGATATGTCGGGCACCGGGCACGATGGAACCCTCCATAATAATGCAACATGGATCTCGGACGGATACAAAGGCAGCGGAATCAACCTTGACGGCTCGGCAAACTCGCGAATCGAACTCGGAACCTGGAATCCGGCCGAGGGAACGGGACAACTTTCTCTGGCAATGTGGATCAGGTGGGCAGGCGGAGGCGGCACATATCAAGGTCTGATCGGCAAGAGAGATACATGGCCAGACACAACGATGTTTCAGTTCCAGGTCAGACCGGAAAATGGTGGTACTTTCCGGCTCGAAACAGGAACAAACGCAATAGTCTCACCCAACGGCACCCTGGATCCGCTTGCCCAGATCTGGGCGCACGTAGCAACAACCTTTGACGGAACTACGGCCAGGCTTTATCTCAACGGCCAGGAGATAATGTCCGGCGGATTTGCTTTTAATACCGCAGGTGAAGGGTCCAATATGGGCATAGGTTGCGTCACCGGCGGCGGTACAGGTTACAGCGGCAGCGGCGAAGTCTTTTCAGGCGACATTGACGAAGTCCGCATATACAACCGGGCGCTGTCGGAGGCCGAAATTCTGGCGACTATGGAGGGCGAAATATGGCCTTACGCCTTCGGTCCCGATCCTGCCAACGGGGCTTTATATTCGGATTCATGGGTAACCCTTAGCTGGTCGCCGGGAGAGACTGCATCCTCGCATGATGTGTATATGGGCGATAATTTCGCAGATGTGAACGACGGCGCCACCGAGACACTCCAAGGCAATTATACTACAACGTATATTATTGCCGGATTCCCCGGATATCCTTATCCGGAAGGTCTGGTTCCAGGCACAACCTACTACTGGCGGATTGATGAGGTTAATGATGCGGATCCAAACAGTCCGTGGAGGGGCAAGGTCTGGAGTTTTACGGTCCCGCTCAAGATCGCTTATAACCCTAATCCCGCCGATGGCGCTAAATTTATAGACCCTGATGCAAACCTTAGCTGGAACGCAGGCCTCGGATCCAAATCTCACACCGTGTATTTCGGCGACAATTTCGACGATATCAGCAATGCCGCTGGGGGGCCGTCTCAGACAGATACAACCTATGATCCCGGCCCCCTTGAATTAGAAAAAACGTACTACTGGCGCGTCGATGAGTTCGATATCTTCGCTACGCATAAAGGCGAAGTTTGGAGCTTTACGACAGCAGGTCCCGGCGGAGGTATTAAAGGAGATTACTACAAAGGTACGGATTTAAGGAATCTGGTGCTGACCCGTATGGATCCACAAATCAACTTTAGCTGGGGCAGCGGTTCGCCGGACCCGTTGATAGACGTCGATTCGTTCTCAGCCAGATGGACCGGCGAGGTGGAGGCGGCATATACCGAGACCTACACCTTTTACACTATGAGTGACGACGGCGTGCGTTTGTGGGTAGACGGCCAACAGCTCGTCGATGACTGGAATGACCACGGACCCACCGAGAACAGGGGAAGTATCGACCTTGTTAGCGACAATACATACAGCATCGTAATGGAGTACTTCGAGAACGCCGGCGGCGCAACGGCACAACTTCGCTGGTCAAGTCCGTCCACTCCGAAAGCTCTTATTCCACAGGCCGCCCTCTCGCCGCCTGTAAAGGCCGCCAGCCCAAATCCGCCTAATGGTGCGGTAGATGTAAAGCATACACCTGTTCTTAAGTGGACCGCCGGAGACGATGCCGCTTCGCACCAGTTATATTTCGGCGCTGACCAAGAGGCCGTGAAAAACGCCGATACAACTTCGCCCGAGTACAAAGGTTCTATAGAACTCGGCTCCGAGAGCTATGATCCGGGATTACTCGAGTGGAATACGGCTTACTACTGGCGTGTCGATGAAGTCAATAACCTCAATCCCGATAATCCGTGGATAGGCAGCACCTGGAGCTTTACGACGGCTAACTTCCTTATAGTGGACGATTTTGAGGATTATGACGCCGGCGAGAACCAGATATGGTACGC
>DQCG01000123.1:828-3256 GCA_003533825.1 Phycisphaerales bacterium | reverse complement strand
AGTCGAAGGGGCAGTGAAGAATCTCAAATCCTCAAAAGACGGATGCTTCGCTGAATTCTGCATGACAGCTCCGCTTCCTGCAGGAGCTTGAAAGGTTGTTTAGTAATCCTTAAAGCTTCTCATCCATTCGGGCCAGTCATCAGGCTGGACGCTGCCGGCTTTTGTCCAGGGACCATGAACGTCGAAGTTTTTATGCCAATTCAGCGTCCATAGCTCTTTGAGCCCTACCTTCCTGATAGACCAGTCCAGGAACGCGCTATTGACTGCTCCGCTGTGCCGGTTAAGGCAGAGGCGTCGCATTTCGTTGCTGCCGGCGAGATTTTCCGTGGCACCATCGTATAGCGGAGGTTGGTTTTCGGGGAACGGCCAGACATCGTACCAATAACAATCGATGAAAAGCGGTATTCGATGCGCAGGCTTGTTATTGACATTTCTGTAGTAGTTGTCCGCGTTGCTGCCTGTGGTTCGGTTGCACAGCCATTCATTAAAGCCGTAGCTGCCGAAAGAGCCGTCGTCAAAGACACCCCACGCCGCGAAGGGATTCAGACCTCCTTCGGACAGAGGTTTTGTGGCCATCGGGCAAAGCCGCATATCCAGGTCGTGATATTCCGCTTTCATCACGACCGGCCATCTGCCCTCGCTGGTTTGGCTCTCCCCACCGAGACCCTGGTGAAAATAGCCGTCCCTGTCTTCGGTGAACATCGACCAGATAAGCGTCCATTGGTGCAGGCTCGACTGGCATGTTATGGTCCGTGCCTGTTTCTTCACCTGTTGCAGAGCCGGCATTAATATGGCCATCAGCAATGCAATAATAGCAATCACCACAAGAAGCTCTATCAGTGTAAAGCCTTTTTGCCTGTGCATAACCGTTCTCCTTCTCATTCAAAGGATAACAATGAGTTTTGTTGGTATGCTGATCTGCTCCGATTGTAACACATTTTGCCACAGAGATGCAAGAAAACGGGCGTTCCCGTTCGCAGTACGCACAACACAATACGCAATATGAGCTGTTAATGCGTTGGGGTATAGCCTAATTTTCCCCAGCAGCCTTTCTGCATCCTGTAGAGGTCCTGGAAGCCCGCGCGTGTCGTGGGCGCCCAGCCGACCTGTGGGCCTGTTCTTTCTTCATCCCTGGCATGTTTTATTGTATCGGTACCCTTCCACTTCCAGTGATCGGCGTGCCCATCTGCAAAGTTGAGGGTCGTCCCATCCCCGTGACGGACGGGGGGGCTGTCGAACCAGTGCTCTTCCCGGTAATAGACGGCGTAGGCATCCGAAGTCATGTAGCCTTCGTCGATAAAGACGAGCCTGTAGGCAGGCGCCGGATTGGTGATTTCGCTCATATTCTTTACGTGCACGCCGCGCTCTCCCTGAGTCCACGTGTGATTAACGGCGTTCATAGAGAACATGACCGAGTAAGTTACGGCCTCTCCCCGCCGTCCCGTTGGGCATCGGTAGAGGTCCTCATCCTTCAGATAGGGCCACAACGCACCGGCCTTGATCTGGAGGATTTGATCCTCCCATGAGGTGCTATGAAAATCCCGGACGTCGATCCAGGCAAGCTCATTTGCGTGCTGACCCCAACCCGTGGTCGTATCGCTAAATCCCGCGGCGCCGTTAACAAGCCTGCCGTCATTCTCGTCGGCATACATAATCCACGCAAGTCCAAACTGCTTTAGATTGCCCAGACAGACCGCCCGCTTGCCCTGCTCCCTGACGCGATGCAGTGCCGGCATCAATATCGCCATCAGCACAGCGATAATAGCGATAACCACTAAAAGCTCTATCAATGTGAATCCTGATGATTTGCGCATCATTATGATTCCTCCTACTGTAATCAAAACAGCGATTTATCATGCAAGCATGTTCAGCTATGCTACTCTTATATATAGTTAAAATACCATAACCGTCTGTCAAATGCAACAATAAGAATCAGAAAAGTGGTTAATTGTGAATGGTGATTGGACCGGTATCGAGGATCGCATTTACGTATCAACTCATCAACGGATTCTCACAACACGTGCCGTCAGTGCGTCGCTGTATAGCCTAATCTGCCCCACGTGCTCTTCTGCATCCAGTACAAATCCTGGTAGCCGTCGGAGCTGGTAGGTACGAATCCTGAGCCGGCGTGGCCGCGTTCTTGATTTCTGCCGTTCTTTATTGTTTCGATGCCTTTCCACTTTTTGTAATCGCTGTGTCCGTCCGCGAAAGATACGTTCGTGCCGTCGCCGTGCCGGACGGGGGCATCGTCCCACCAATACTCATTGTCGTAATGAACGGCAAAAGCGTCGGGGGTAACCCAGCCCTCGTCGATAAAAACGAGTCTGTAGGCAGGTGCCGGGTTGGTAATTTCGGTCCTTCTCTTTATATGTGCGCCGCGTACTCCCTGAGTCGGTGGATGGTTAACGGCGTTCATGGAGAACATGAT
>DQCG01000123.1:0-773 GCA_003533825.1 Phycisphaerales bacterium | reverse complement strand
CCGTAATCAGAGGCCCAGCACGTGCCCACCCAGGCCTGTTCTTTTCCGTGATCACCCCATCCCGTAGTCGCATAGCTGTAACCTGCCGCACCGTTTACGAGCCTGTCGTCGTTCTCGTCGGCGTACATTATCCACGCCATTGCCAACTGCTTGAGATTGTTAAGGCAGACCGCTCGCTTGCCCTGTTCCCTGACGCGATGCAGTGCTGGCATCAATATCGCCATTAATACCGCAATTATGGCGATTACAACTAAAAGTTCTATCAATGTGAATCCAGATGATTTGCGCATTATCAAACATCCTCCTTTCGCAATCCAGTCAAAAATATACTCTTTAAGCCTGCCCTTTTACACTGCTGAGCTTCCATATTATGAATATACCACAACTGATTGACAAATGCAACAATCTTTGTAAATACTTCACCGAGCGGATAAAAAATCGCCCGGTGAAGAAAACCATGCCTACGGATGGCTTGGATTATAGCCTAATTTTCCCCATGTTGACTTTTGCATCCAGTATAAATCCTGATAGCCGTCGTAGCTGTCGGGTACCCAGCCGGCGCCGAGATGGCCGCGTTCGAGGCTCCTGCCGCGTTTTATCGTGTCGATGCCCTTCCATTTTCTGTGGTCGCTGTGCCCGTCCGCGAAAGAAATACTCGTACCGTCGCCGTGCCGGACAGGAGGGTCGTCCCACCATTGCTCCTGTGTGTAATAAACAGCGAAACTGTCCGGCGTTACCCAGCCCTCGTCGATAAAGACGACTTTTCTGTCCGG
>DQCG01000712.1 GCA_003533825.1 Phycisphaerales bacterium | reverse complement strand
CTTCGAGATCGCATTCGATCATTCCTCCGCTGTAAACATATTTGTCGGAATCCATCTGGAGCTCGAATGCCACAACGCCTTCGGCATCGGTCATTGCCTTTGTCGTTTCCTTTTGGAACTGCTTTTCGTCCTTTCCTCTTTTGGAAATCCGAAGAAGGACCGGGACATTTGCTAATGGCTTATCGTCGTCATCGACGACTTTAATCCGGTACGACCGCTGGCCCGTATCAGACTTAAGGACCGCCTCAAAATCGAAGCTGTCCGTTTCAGCCCGGCAACGCTTTGTCAGATATCCCTTGGCCGTGATGATTAACTCCGCCTCGCCCGGCGCCAGCCGCGGAATTTCGAACTCTCCGCTTTCATCGGTAGCATATTGTTTACGCCTTTCATCCTGTTGCATCATAGTATAGCTTACAATCCGAATTGAGGCTTTGGCAACGGGGCTGCCCTGGTCGTCAACCACTTTTCCCATTAGAGTATTGAGGTATTGCTTGGCTTCGAACCGGATGGGCTCATCGGGCCCCAGCTTTGCAAGATCGATATCGGCATTACCATAGTCGTAATCTCGGTTATCTTCGTGGTCGGAGCTCCACCAGGCATAATACAAAGCCTGCGGACACAGGTTCTTGACGGTAAATTTGCCCTCATCGTCGGTGGTCGGTTCCCGCCGGACGCGGTAAATATTATCATCGTTCAGCCTCAAATCGAGATAGAACTTCAAGTTACCGGCTGGCAGCCCGTCTGTATTCGTCACTTCGCCCGCGTATGTACGTGTGGCCGACAGCGCGATTTTCGCCGTCTCTGCACCTGCTTTGAAATTGGCCAGCCCGGCCAGCAAGCCGTCGGAAGATTCCGCGAACAGATTGAAGTCCCGCTCGGCAAATACGGCTTTTAACTCGAACGCCCCGGCTTCGTCCGCCTTCGCAGACGGAACGTCCGCATGGAACCAGACCGTGGCGTAGGCCACACCCTCGCCGCTTTGGTCCACAACCCGGCCGGAAAGGGATTTGATCGGCACAAGCTTAATCTTAAAAACCAGATCCTCCTCGTTTTCGGTGACGGTTTTCCTGAACGAAGGCTGGTAATTACCCTGCCGCTGCCATTGTTCGTCGATGAGATAATCGCCCTCCGCTCGCGATTCTTCCCAGGAAAACCTCACACTGCTTCCGGGCGCGACGGAGGTCTCGAAATGCCCGTTTTCATCCGTAGCAACCGGTTTGGTATCCAGGTAACGCTGCCCGGTCTCGATTAACATCCGCATCTGCATCCGCGCGGCAGGTTTATCGGTGGTCAAATCGATAACCGTCCCGGCCAGCTTTATACCTTCTTCAAAGGTGAGTTTTTTTTCCAGCTTATCGCCGGCTTTGATTGTAAATGTCTCTTTTTTACTTAGAAAGGGCGAATCGAGCCGCAGGTCGCTGGCGACCAGCCCACCTCTACCCGGCGCTCCGGCCTCATCGTCCGGATTCATCCAGGAGTAATAAAAGCCGGATGCGGGCACGTTTTCAAAGGCGTAATGCCCGTTCGCATCCGCTATGGTCACCTCGTCCCAGACCAGCCTGTTGCCGTGATAGACATAAGAGACCGCCGCCCCGGCCGCCGGTGTGCCGTCCGGATAGCTGACCTTCCCCGAGACATAAGCACCTGTGAACATAATGCCTTTATTACCCGGAATCCACGTCCTCATGTATCCCTCTTTCTTGGCCCAGTAATTCCCATCGCTAACGCGCGTCAGGGTAATCTTACCCTGCTCGTCCGTAACTCCCGAGATGATGCCCAGGTCCTGCATAAATCTTATGTAATGATACTTGCGATCCAGTTTATCCCGGTCCGATTGCAGGAGCCGCGCGCCGCATAAATATACTTTGGCACCGGCAACGGGATTTCCCTGCTTATCTTTGATGGTAATAGTCCTGGTCTTTTTCTTCTCCTTCCCGAACGCATTCTGTGTGATGGCAATCTGAATATCCTCCGCCGGCTCGCCCTCGTACAGTTTAGTGAAATAAATACCGTGATCGGGGTGTTTGGCGATGACTATGTAGTGGGGGATGTGGCGTGCTTCCGGCTCTGTTTTCGGCTCCCAAACCACGGCCTTTTCGAAGAGAAATGTGCCGTCGTCCGGTGTTTTTACATGCCCCGCCAGCCGGTCGCGCAGCCCGTTATGGCCGCGAGCATAGTAGAGCCAGACTTCCGCTCCGGCAATCGGCTCGCCCGCCTTATCGACTACCCGGCCGGAAACATCGAACCGGGGCAGCGTTTTTACGATTTCGTCCAGTGTTTTAAGCTTTCCGGCGGGTTTCTGCTCCTGTGCACCACGTACCTTCACCGGAACGAACGCGCACAATAACCACAATATGGTCATTATGAGAAAAAAAGGACCTCTGCGCTTCGAATGAGCTTCGATCATTTCTCTACTCCTTTTCGCTCAAAAATCATGAAATATGCTTCGCCCACCTAAAAGACATCCAATATAACTATTATGTTACGTATTTTTTAAAAAAACACAGAAAATTTCATAATTTAATTGATATAAGACTGCTTAAGGTCGAACGAAAGCGCAGTATTCGAGCCGGAGCGGGTGTTCGCTACCTTCACTATCTTGGACCACCAGTTGTGCAGTACCCCGCTGCAAACCGGATTCCTTTGAAGAGAAAGCAAACTCGACAAGAATGCGATTGGATTCTCCGCCACTTTCAGGAACATGAATCTGAAAATCTGAGGGCACTGATAATGCTTTCACCGTGACTTTGCGCTTAGGATCACTTTGCAGCATTATTGTTCGAGAGACGGTTTCTCCCTTTTCAACCGGTCCGAGCCAAAGGATGTCAGATACACATCCGGCCAGATCCCTGCTTCGCAGCTCATACGGTATGGTCACCATCTCCTCGACATTGCCGTATTTGGCGACCAGGGCAATATCTCCCTTGAGCGTTTGCCCCCAGTCCGGCGTCTTGGCCGTGAGTATGACCTCATAAATCGTCTGGCCGGACGCACTGTGTCGTGTCCATTGGCAATCTATAACATCGCCGGGCCTTTCCAGCTCATGCAGGTCCGCGTCCGGAGTCTCGGGCCGGAAAACGAAGAATCTGCCCTGAATCTGCGAATTGGGTTCCAGGTCGCGGGCAAACCAGCCTTTGGGTATGACATCCAACTGTTGATTTGCCTGACTTTTAGCTCTTTTAGCGGCCTGGCCCGGCTTTCCCGACATGAACTCTTCAAGCATCTGTTTTGTCACGGTTCGTTCGTAAGAGATGACATTTCCGTCCTTGTCGATTATGACGTAACATGGAATTCCGTTCACGCCGTATTTGGCAAAAGTCGCGCTGCCCCAGTAAGTGCGTTGCGCATCCGGTTTATCCAGACCGACCGTATATTGTATTTTGTTGCTGTCTATGTAGTCGTTTACAGAAGGATTTTTCGCAGCGGAACGGCCTGACGTTATGAGTTCACCTTTGTCTTTAAGCCATCCGGCAATATTTTCTATGTATTCGATAACATTCTTAGGCTCTCTTGTGGCGGTATGAATCGAGACAAAGATGCCGTCCT
>DQCG01000301.1:9359-10762 GCA_003533825.1 Phycisphaerales bacterium | reverse complement strand
GGCGAGGTCGAACGCGTGCTGAAAATGGCGGACGGCGTATTGCTCCTGGTCGACGCGTTCGAAGGCCCCATGCCCCAGACAAGGTTCGTGCTGACCAAGGCGCTCGATCACAAGCTGCGCCCGATTGTCGTTGTCAACAAGGTGGACCGGGAAAACAGCCGGCCTGATGACGTGGTTAATGAAGTATTCGATTTGCTCGTTCAGCTCGACGCCGACAGTAACGCTCTCGATTTCCCCCTGATATATGCCTCGGCCAAGGACGGATGGGCCACGGCCGATCTCGATACGAAAACCGATAATATGCAGGTGATATTCGATACCATCATAGACAAGATTCCCTCGCCGCAGGTCGACCATGAAGCTCCGCTGCAAATGCTGGTGACGAGCCAGGAATATTCGGATTACGTCGGCCGGATAGCCATAGGCAGAGTTTTTGCCGGACAGATAAACGAAGGCCAGAGAGTCACCGTGATCGACAAACAGGGACTGCACACACAGCAAAAAGTCATGCAGATTCATCAGTTCTACGGCCTCGGCCGAAAGCGGGCTTCGAGTGTTCAGGCCGGTGATATATGTGCGATATCCGGGCTCGATCCCGTCGAGATCGGCGACACTATCGCCTGCGCGGATAAACCATCGAGGCTTGCCGTTATACCCGTTGACGAGCCGACGATGACAATGACATTCCGGATTAACGACGGCCCCTTTGCCGGGATAGACGGCAAATACCTGACGAGCAGGCAGATCGGCGAAAGACTCGAAAAGGAGCTTCAGCATAATGTCTCGCTGAGGGTCGAGCCCGGCCGGACGCCCGAAGAATTCAACGTCTCGGGAAGAGGGCTGATGCATCTCGGGATTCTCCTGGAGAACATGCGGCGTGAAGGCTATGAGATTTGCGTGGGCAAGCCGAACGTCATCCTGAGAGTCGTCAAGGGCAGACGCCACGAGCCGATAGAACTGCTGGCCGTGGATTGCCCGCTGGATTGCCAGAACTCGGTAATGAGCCTTCTGGGCGACCGGCGAAGCGAAATAATCAAAATGGATAATAAAAGTGGGGCAAACGACTTTATTCACATGGAGTTTATGATACCATCACGTGGTTTGTTTGGCCTTCATGCACGGGTGTTGAACGCTACTCGCGGCAGAGCGATTATGCACCATACGTTCGAAAGATATGAGCTGATGCGGGGAGCCATACCTCAGCGAAAGGCCGGTGTCATGATCGCAACCACTACCGGGCAGGTAACCGCCTACGCTCTGGACGCCTTATACGACCGGGGCTTCTTCTTCGTCGAGCCCGGCGAAAAGGTATATGAAGGGCAGGTCGTCGGGGAGCACTGCAAGGAAAAGGACATACCCGTTAACGTAGCGAAAGGCAAGCAGCTTACCAACGTCCGCGCCGC
>DQCG01000301.1:2756-9323 GCA_003533825.1 Phycisphaerales bacterium | reverse complement strand
AAAGTCAGGCCGGCAAGAAAAATGAGTCTCGAAGTGGCCCTGGAATATATCCAAGAGGACGAGCTTGTCGAGATTTGCCCCGGCTCGATTCGAATCCGTAAACAGCTCCTGAAAGAAACCGACAGACGCCGGGCCGCCCGTTAACCTTAACCGGCAGCTTGAATTCCCGCAAATTCACTACTGAGCCCCCCTGCCGGCCAGTCAGTGAGTTTCACATCGCCCTACCGCTTCAATCGAGCTTACACAAAAATAATTACACTAAACTGCCCGAAGATGGATTTGTACTATCACATCAGTTGTGTTATAAAAACATTTTTAAATCTAACCTCATGCTATGATCAGGTTATTCGGGAAAGGTAAATGAAAAAGTTCTTATTAGTCCTGCTTGTCCTGGCAATTATCGTAATGGCAGGCTGGCAGCTTTACAGTCGGCTCACCGCCTCTGATATCGAAAAGAAACCGGATCGTCGCGCAGTCTCGGTGGCCGTCGAGACCAGGCCGATATACAAAGATTCAATTCGTGACATTGGGGTCTTTACAGGTTCTCTGGAGCCCAAGTCACAGTTCACCGTCGCGCCAAAAGTGGCCGGCTGGCTTAAGGAATTGCTCGTCGACGTCGGCGACACGGTTGACCGCAACCAGGTAATTGCTGTCCTGGACGACGAGGAATTCGCACAGCAGGTCGAACAGGCCCGTGCAGAACTACAGGTTGCCGCGGCGAACGCCGCAAACTATGCCAGCGATCTCGACATAGCAAAGCGCGAATACGAAAGGGCAAAGGCGCTCCGCGAAAAGCAGATTGCATCGGCTTCGGAGCTGGATGTATCGGAAACGGCGTTCAACGCCAGCCAGACGAGACACAAGGTCTCGCTCGCCCAGGTGACGCAGAAGGAGTCGGCTTTGAAAACCGCCCTTGTCCGGCTCTCCTACACGAAAGTCCAGGCATTCTGGGAAGAAGGCAACCAGGTCCGCGTCGTGGGCGAGAGATTCGTCGATGTTGGCGAGCTGCTTCAGATCAATCAATCCATTGTCTCGATTCTCGAAAACAATCCGCTGACGGCCGTCGTTTACGTCATTGAGAGGGACTACCCGAAAGTCACAATAGGCCAGCAGGCCGTTGTCACCACCGATGCCTATCCCGGCAGGACTTTTACCGGCAGCATTACCCGGATTGCACCCCTGCTGAAAGAAAGCAGCCGCCAGGCAAGACTGGAAATAGAAATGCCCAATCCCGACCTTACGCTAAAGCCCGGGATGTTCGTCAGGGCCAGGGTCGAATTCGCAAGGCATGAAAGCGCCACTCTGATTCCGCTTCCCGCCCTGGTCAGAAGGAACGACAAAGAAGGGATTTTTATCGCCGATAAGCAAAATCTAAAGGCCCGTTTCGTTCCCGTTACAAGGGGTATAACTAACGGTGAAATTGTCGAAATAACAGAGCCGGAAATTTCAGGACTCGTAATCACAATGGGCAATCATCTTCTCGAAGACGGCTCCGATATTATGCTGCCCAAAATCGCGACTCCCCCGGAAGCAAACGCAGGCTCTAAATCCATCCCGTCAAACATCGAGTCAGGAGATTCCCGATGAGAATCTCACGCTTCGCGGTCCATCGGCCCATCTTCACAATCATGGTGGTTTTGATGGTCCTTCTGCTCGGCACCATATCGTTGCTGAGGCTTCCCATTAACCTGATGCCCGATATTTCGTACCCGACTCTAAGCATCTCCTGCACTTACGAAAACGCCGGGCCGGAGGAAATCGAGGAGCTTATAACCCGCCCTATCGAGCAGGCCGTCAGCGCCGTGCCGGGAGTCGAGGAGCTGACTTCGGTCTCGGTCGAGGGACAGGGCACGGTCCGGGTGACATTCTCCTGGGGAGTTGATCTGGATGCCACCGCGAATGATATCCGCGACCGTTTAGACCGCATTATTGACCACCTACCGGAAGATTCTGAACGGCCCACGCTTCGAAAATACGACCTCGCCAGCTTCCCGATACTGATTCTCGGCGCTTCGAGCAATCTGGACCCCGTCCAGACCCGGCGGATTATCGAAGACCAGGTGCAATACCGCCTCGAGCGCGTCCGAGGGGTGGCCGCCGTCAACGTCCGCGGTGGTCTCGAACGAGAGATACACGTTAATCTCGACCCGGCAAAGATAAACGCGCTGGCCATACCGCTCGAATCCATTATGGCGCGCATACGCGAGGGAAATGTTAATATTCCCGCCGGAACAATAGAAAAAGGCAATTTCGAAATCACCGTCCGAACGCCGGGCGAATACACCGACCTCAAGCAGCTCATGGATACCGTCATAGCGGTCAGACAGGGCGCGCCGATTCAATTGAGGGAAATCGCTCTTGTGGAGGATTCCTGGACGAAGATTACAAGGATTGTCCGCGTCGACGGCGTGCCGGGAATGCGGATGTCGGTCAACAAGCAGTCCGGCGAAAATACCGTCGAGGTCGCCCGCGGAGCGCTCGCCGAGCTCGAACGCATCAATCGCGATATACCGCAGATAAAAATCATACCGATTATCGACACTTCCGATTATATCCAGCGCTCCATTACCAACGTCGGCACCTCCGCGATCTACGGCGGAATTCTCGCTATCTTTGTGCTGCTCCTGTTCCTGCGTAATTTTCGCAGCACCATCGTTATCGCAACCGCCATCCCGGTTTCGACAATTGCTACTTTCGCGCTTCTGTATTTCGGCAACTTTACGCTCAACATAATGACGCTCGGCGGCCTGGCCCTTGGTATCGGCATGCTCGTCGATAACGCTATCGTCGTGCTCGAAAACATCTTTCGCATGCGGGAATCCGGCGACCTGCTGGAAAACGCCGCTGTAAACGGCGCCGAGGAAGTCACCGCCGCGGTTATAGCAAGCACGCTGACGACCATGGTGGTTTTCCTGCCGCTGATCTTCGTAAGAGGAATGTCCGGCGTGATGTTCAAACAACTCTCAATCGTCGTCAGTTTCGCGCTGCTGTGCTCGCTCGCTGTGGCACTTACCGTGGTTCCGATGCTTTCGGCACGAATCCTGCCCGCTGCCCCGACCGACGACAAGTTCAGGAAAACTTTTCGGGGCAGGGTATTCGAAATAAGCGGGCGATTCTTCAAAGCTCTTGAGAACGGCTACAAAAAATTCCTCCACCTGGCCCTGGCGAATCGTGCCTTTGTCGTGGTTATCGCCGTGCTGTTGCTGACTGCAAGCCTGATGCTAACTCCTTACATCGGCGTCGAACTGATGCCGAGCACGGATGAGGGCGAGGTCCGGGTCGAGTCCGAAATGCAGGTCGGAACCAGGCTGAATCTTCTGGATGAAAAAATCAAAGTCATCGAGAAAATCGTCTATGAATCCGTTCCTGAAATAAGCAATACGGTGACATCAGTAGGCGGCTCACGATGGCGCGGCTCGGGAGGCCATACAGGCAGTGTCCGTATATCGCTTAAGCCTCAGTCCCAGCGCACGAGGTCGAGCGAGCAGATCGCCGACGACCTGCGCCGAAAGCTCAGCGCAATACCGGGCATCCTCGTCCGAACACGCGCCGGCCAGGGATTGTTCCTGCTTCGCATGGGCACGTCGGGGGCCGATAAGGTTCAGGTCGAAGTTCGAGGCCACGACCTGGAGATGGCCGACGGCCTGGCCGCCCAGGTCAAAGAGATTGTCGAATCGGTCGAGGGCATTACCGACGCGAGAATCAGCCGGGAGTCGGGCAGCCCCGAAGAGCTTATTCTCATAGACCGCCAGAAAGCCGCCGACATGAAACTGACCGTCTCGAAGATTGCAAACGCCCTCCAGACCATCATCTCCGGAACCAGGGCGGGCTACTACCGCGAAGCCGGGGACGAATTCGGTATCCTCGTAAGGCTACGTGACGCCGAGCAGATGGACCTCAGGGACATTCTCGATTTGACGATAACAAACTCGGACGGCGAGCCCGTCGTTCTCAGAAACGTCGTAAACGTCGGGCCCCGAAAAGGACCCGTAATAATCGAGCGAAAAGACCAGGAACGCCTTGTCAACGTCTCGGCCGACATCAGCGGAAGGGACATGGGCTCGGTCCTGAACGAGCTGAGCGGCCTGCTTCGAAATGTCCCCGTACCGCCCGATTTCAGCATTACCTTCGGCGGCGACTACGAAGAGCAGCAAAAATCGTTTCGCGAGCTCTTGCTAAGCTGCATCCTGGCAATCATCCTGGTGTACATGGTCATGGCCTGCCAGTACGAGTCACTGCGCGACCCGTTCGTAGTAATGTTCTCGGTTCCGCTGGCCGGAATAGGAGTAATCGTGATGCTCTTCCTGACAAAGACGACGTTCAACGTACAGTCGTTCATCGGCTGTATCATGCTGGAAGGCATTGTCGTCAATAACGCGATTCTTCTCGTGGACCACACGAACATGCTTCGCCGCAGGGCCGGCATGGGCCTTCGCGAGGCCATAGAAGAAGCGGGCCGAAGGCGGCTTCGCCCGATACTCATGACGGCCACCACCACCATCATCGGCCTGATACCGTTGGCACTCGGGCTCGGCGAAGGCGGCGAGGCCCAGGCCCCGATGGCACGAGCCGTCATCGGGGGACTGCTCAGCTCGACTCTGATTACGCTGGTTTTTGTCCCCGTGGTTTACTCGATTTTCGAACGTCTAAGGCCGGGAGCTACGTCCGCCGGCAAAATTGAAACTGCAAACATCAAAGTTAAGTAATATCGAAAAATGCCCGCATCATTAAAAAAAACGGTCGTGATAGTCTGCAGCGCCGTGCTGCTGTGCTCGTGCGCATCAAGATATCAGGAAAATTATTCCAATAACGTCGAGCTTTCAACCACTGTCACTACGCCTGAGCAGCCGCCTGAGTCACCACCCCGCGGGCCCGCCGACGCAAATGACGCCGACGCCGCCAAAGGCCCGCTGATAATCGGAATCCAGGAGGCGATTTTACTGGCCATGGAGAACAACCAGTCGCTCATCGTAGAAAGAATGAACCCGGAGATACAGCAAACATTCGAGCAGGAGGAGCTTGCCGTTTTCGACCCGCTCTTCAGCCCCGAAGTATCCAGCAGAAGGTCCGTCGGCGACAGGCTTTCACGTGCCGGATTCAGTACCGAAAGCCAGATAGTGGATTCGATTAACGGCTCGATTTCACTGGCAAAGCTCTTTCCCACCGGCACGGTACTCGATCTCCAGGCCGGCACGAGCTATACCGACTCGTCCCTCTACAGCGACACTTTCACCGCCAACCGCCTCGGACTTACCGTCACCCAGGCGCTCCTGCGAGGCATCGACATCCGGGCCAACATGGCACGCGTCAACCAGGCCCGGCTCGACACGCTCATATCCCAGTACGAGTTGCGGGGCTTCACTGAGATCGTTCTCGAACAGGTCGAGGCAAAGTTCTGGGACTACGCCCTCGCCCAGCGACAGATCGAAATCTACACCGACTCGCTGAACCTCGCCGAAAAGCAAATGACCGAAGCCGAAGAACGAATCAAAATCGGAGACCTCGCCGAGACCGAGCTCGCCGCGGCACAGGCCGAAGTCGCACTCGGCCGCGAGAACCTCATAAACGCACGAAGCGCCCTGGCAAAGGAACGACTCGACCTGCTGCGGCTCCTGAATCCATCCGGCGGCATCGACTGGAACAGGGACGTCACCCTGCAATACGACACGACGCTGCCGGACGTCCGGCTCGACGACGTCGAACAGCACGTCCGTCTCGCCCTGCGGATGCGCCCCGACCTCAACCAGGCCCGGCTGCAAATAAAACGCGGCGACCTCGAAGTCGTACGAACCAAAAACGGCCTCCTGCCAAGACTGGACACGTTTATTTCCTTCGGCAAGAGCGGCTACGCCAACACCTTCGACAGGGCGCTGAACAACATGGACGAGGACAGCTACGATGTCACCTGGGGCCTAGCCTTCGAAGGCTCACCCATGAACCGCAGCGCCCGCGCCAGGTACGCCCGCGCCGTCGCCGGCAAACAGCAGCTCAGCAAGGCCATCATAAACCTCTCGCAGCTCGTCCAGGTCGACGTGCGATCGGCATATATCGAGGTGACACGGGCGCAGGAGCAGATTTCCGCAACCGCCGCCACCCGCAATTTCCAAGAGGAAAAACTCCGAGCCGAGACCGAAAAATTCCGCGTCGGCAAGTCCACCTCCCTGCTCGTGGGCCAGGCCCAGCGTGACTTCGTCGCCAGCCAGATCGCCGAGATACAGGCCGTAGCAAATTATCTCAAGGCGCTGGTGTCCCTTTACAGGCTCGAAGGCTCCCTGCTGCAGCGCCGCGGGCTCGCCGCCCCGGGCGCCGAGCCGGTCACACTAAACGAGCGGGAATAATTCAACACAACTGTAAAAGCCTGCACGGCTGCTGAAAACTAAAGAAAGGAGTTGTAAACATCATGAGCAAACATATCCTGAGAATCATCGCCGCACTAATCATTTTTTCTCTGCCGACGCTCAGTTGCACAAGCTACGACCGCGGCAAACCGATCCGCGTCGAAGACTACCGCGAGACGATTCGCATCGCGTGTATCGGTGACAGTATCACGTACGGAGCCTCGATCAA